>JAGQPK010001229.1 GCA_020426755.1 Planctomycetales bacterium | reverse complement strand
GGAGCTGGGAATGGTCGAACTCAACGCTGGGACAGAACCGACGCTAGCGCGTTGCGGCGAACTGACTTCAACATTCAACATTCGATATTCGATATTCGATATTCGATATTCGATATTCGATATTCGATATTCGATATTCGCAACTACTCTTCCGTCCATCCCGACACTGCGCTACTTGCTGCCACGGCGGCTTGCATGCCGGCGAGTCCTTTCGTGAGCACTTCT
Source organism: Planctomycetales bacterium (assembly GCA_020426755.1). GTDB lineage: Bacteria > Planctomycetota > Planctomycetia > Pirellulales > Pirellulaceae > JAGQPK01. Next base: position 1,527 of record JAGQPK010001229.1, on the reverse strand, counting down.
GTCACGGGCCGTTCCCAGTAGCTGGGGTTGAATAGTTCGAGCGAGAACACGCCATCGAAACCGTTCTTACGCAGTTGGTAGATGATTTTGGCGAGCGGCGCGACGCCATCGCCAGGGTACACGCGATCCTTGTCCGCGATTGTGTCGCGCGGGATGTCTCCCGGGTAGTCATTCAAGTGCATGACCTGGATGACGGAGCCGGGTACCATCGCCAGACTGCGGAAGTCGGTGCCGCCTTTGAATAAATGATAAACGTCTGGCAAAACACAAGCGTCAGGGCAACCGGACTCGATTGCCACCTGCATGACTTCGCTCAGGCGGCTCAGTGATTTGGAGAAGCCCCAGACTTCGAGTTGCGGTGTCACACCCATCTCACGACCGACCTCCATGATCACCGCATATCGCTCGGCCGCGCGTTGCAAATTGAGATCGGTCTGATTGGTCGCGCCCACCGGCGGTGCGGCGATGCGTGTGCCACCCAGTTGTCGCACTAGGTCCATGTCACGCTTGAGCGATTCGACGCCTTCGGCCCGTTTGGCATCGTCATCCACAATCCAAGCCGCGAAACCAATAGCGCTTTCGACCGTCAGTCCGCGGTCGGCGATCTTCTTCTTCAAATCTGCCAGCGTCTTGCCGTCGGCGACGTGGGCCTGTATTTCGTTGATCCACGGTTCGATCGCATCGTAGCCGGCGTCGGCGACGAGATCGACTTCCTGCCAGAGCGGAAGCTTTTGACCGCGAATCGTGCTGGTGTTCAAGCAATAGCGAATCGAACTTGCATCCGCCAACTTTGCGGAAGTTGCTGCTCGTGCGGGGCGATTCTCGAGCGACGAACCCACCATCAGTCCGGCGGTTCCCCAGGCCAAGGTTTGTAGCAGGTCACGGCGAGTTACGGCTGAGCTCATGTAGAAAATCCCTATCGCTGGTCGTAATCTGACAAATCCCGTGGTGTCGCTGACGAAATCGACGGCGGTGATCGATCGCCGGTTATCCTCTGACCAAGTACGGCAGTAAATTGGCCTACCTCCGGGCGGCGTCGATTCTATACGCTATCGGACCCGTGGGGTACTAGCTGGGAAGTTATGTTACGTTGACGCACGGAGTGTCGTCGCTTAGTCCCAACGGATCGCCGGATGGTGGTCGAATACGGGAACGTGGTGGCGTGCCGCCGCTAACTTGCGACGGCGAAGAGTTTTGATCCGACGTCGGCACGACAAGGTAGGACTCAACCACGACGACAATCGGTTATCGTGGCCCAACAACAAGTTTCAGGAACAAGATCATGGGTGAGGCAATCGCGGGATTGCTGGCGTTGACCGCTATGGAAACGGTGCTGGGTATCGATAACATCGTGTTCATCACGATTGTGACCGGTCGTCTGCCAGTGGACCAACGTACCAAAGCGTTCCGCATGGGACTGGGGTTGGCCATGATCATGCGCATCCTGTTGTTGCTTACGCTCAGCTGGATCCTGGGACTGACGACCCCCGTGTTTTCGCTCGAATCACTCGGTGTCGCGAAATCCTG
>JAGQPK010001228.1 GCA_020426755.1 Planctomycetales bacterium | reverse complement strand
TTCCAACAGGTTCCGCAGTTGATATTGCACTGGGTGATATGGACGCCGATGGTGACTTGGACTTTATCGTAGCTCGAGGCGCTGACGAGAACGGTGCAGGCCAGTCGAACACCGTCTGGCTCAACAATAGCGAGGGCAACTTCGTTGACTCCGGTCGGCGACTAGGGCGCGAAAATAGTGCGAGTGCCGAGGTGTTCGATGTTGATGACGACGGCGACCTGGACATTGTTTTCGGCAATCTTGGTGGCTACAACGAGACGTGGCTGAACGCGAGCAACGCAACCTTCACATTGAAATCCCAAGACTCCTTCGACCGTCAAGACGACACGTATCATGTGGCATTGGCGGACTTTGGCGGAAGTGCATTCAACTATTTCGAAGCGAACAGCTTCCCCGATCCCAGTCGTCACGGCTCACAAAACCTCAGCGCCAGTGAAGCGAGGCGCGCGGCAATTGGTGACTTGAACCGCGATGGTAAATTTGATGTCATCCTCGCCACGGTGGGGAATCAAGCGAATCAAGTTTGGCTACTCACATCACCGTCCGAATTGACTCAGCGGACTGCCGATAACTTCAGTCGTGATTCGTCAAACGGCGTCGCGCTTGCCGATCTCGACTACGACGGCGACTTAGATGTCATCTTTGCGAATGCCGGCGAAAACTCCATCTACCTGCAGGTCGGCTCACCCGGAGGCAGCGCGGACAAACTGCTGCCACCGCGTCCTGTGCCGCGCGGCGATGATTTCGGCAACATACGCGCGGAGGCAAAGACACTCGCCGCGCCAATCGAAGGGCAGTCCGTCAGCCAAGCCGGACGGATTAACTTTGACGGTGACGTGGACGTCTTCTTGCTGCCTCTGATTGCTGGGCATCAATATGAAATCGACACGGATTCAACGACGGTGAGTGTCCGTGTCGATGACCCCGTAGACAGAAAAGTATCTGGATACACGGTGTTTACTGCCGAGAGGAGCGGTACCTACGCGGTTCAAGTAAGTGGACGCGTTGGCAATTACACTCTCACCGCGAAACTGGCCGACAACGACCATGGCGCTTCGAAACGCAGTGCTACTCCACTGCCATTCGCCAGCTCACAAACCGGAGTACTTGTTTACGGTAGCCTCGACGAAACCGACTACTTTAGCGTCGACAAGATCATGAATACGTCAATCCAGATTGTCATCGACTCGCCACAAGCGCACTTGATTAACGCAAGACTCGCGTACAGCGCGGGGGCAAGTGTGGCAAACGCGGACTTAATGTTACCGACTCGCTTGATGCTGACCTTCAAGGTACCCGAGTCGCTCACGACACCTCGCGGCAGTCTCAGCCTGCAAATTGAAAGGATCGCATCGCTAGGTAGTGATCCAATCGAGTACCGCGTGTTCGCCCACGATCAGACGAACGATCCGCAGGAGCTACCGCCGACCCTGGATGGGAAGCCAGGCATCAAACCAGGCGATGCCAATCGTGACGGCCTCTTCGATTCAGCGGATCTCGTCGCACTTTTTGCCGCCGGTCAATACGAAGACGGCGCGGAACGCAATAGCGTCTGGGACACCGGTGACTTTGATGGTGATCGCGAGTTCACGACGTCAGATCTCATTTTGGCATTTGCGCTGGGTAGTTATCAGCCATAACGGTGATGCGACTTGGCGATTAGTTGGTTGCAGAATTTGGTTCGGTGCAACGCGATCAAGTTCGCCGTGGCGAGCTCGTGTTCGCCGCAACGCGTTAGCGTCGGTTTGTCCCGG
>JAGQPK010001227.1 GCA_020426755.1 Planctomycetales bacterium | reverse complement strand
GTTGTCGAGATGCCCGGCAGCAAGCCAGTGCCCGTCGGGTGAAAACGCGACGCACTCGCATTGTTCTGCTGAAAACTGCTGCGGCTGACGTTGACCGCGGCGATAGACGGAAACGCCCCCGCTCTGCGCAGGTTCGGCCAAGGCAAGCATCGATCCATCACTTGAGATCGTAACGTGGAATGGCCGCTCCGGTTTGCCCACACGCCATTCATCGACGATCTCATGAGTTTCCGTACTGATAATCACGAGTTGCTCGGGACGGACAGCGACCAAGTAACGACCGTCCGCCGAACAATCGACACTCTCCCAAGGTGATTCCACGCCGGCAAACGACTTGACGAGGACTCGCTTCTCAATGTCCCACAAGTGAATACCTTGCCCGGCCACGTAGAGACGATCGTTCGTACCGAGTGCGCAATCCAACTCTCCGCGATCAAGATACAGATGCCACAGTGACGTGAGTCGTTCTGGAGTCCACACACGGAGTCGCCCATCGCGTCCCCCAGAAACCAACTGCTGACCGTCACTTGTCACTGACAATGCCAACGCTCGATCTTCGTGAGCCGCCCAGCGATGAGTCGTTGGAGAACCACCGACTTCAGTTTCGTCAATTCGAATCGGTACGGCGTGGATTTGAATGGCCCCGCCTCGGTCGCAAGTTACCAGCGACCTCCCATCCGCCATATACTGCAACGCTTCAATCCCATCCCATAGTTTCGCCAACTTCCGTTCTGAGAAGTCCTTCATATCCACCAAGATGAGGTGACCAATGTTGTTGCCGGCCGCAACGTATTGATCATCGGTTGCAAAGGCCACGCATACGTATCGACCAGGGGATTTAGTCGAGCGATACCGCTGCGATCCGGCCTCCGCGTCCCAGATGGCAAAGTGACCGTCACGAGCGGCGGTGGCAAGCAGCGACCCGTCATGAGAAATGGCCAGACGTTCGACTTCACGCTCATGACCGGAAAACGTAAGCGTCTGTGTGGCGGAGTCGCAACTCCAGGCCTTTGCCAAGTGATCGTCGCCACACGTATAGAGCGTCATTCCATTGGGGCTGAATGCGACATCGTTCACCTTGCCGTCGTGCGCCGCGATGACTCTGCTGACAGATCCGTTCGCCACGTTGAAGACTTCGACCGTGCCATTCTCACAGGCGGCGGCCAACGCCAATCCATCGGGCGACCAGCTTAACCCGTTAATGCGTTGCGAAGCCGTTTGCAGTAGGGTGACCTTCTCCCAGGTGCCCAGCGCATAAACCTGGATCGCTCCCACGCCCGCCGTGGTGGCGAGCCATTTACCGTCTGGGGAAATCTCCACATCCCGAACTGGCTGAGCTTGGTGGATCGTCACATTGCTCGGCGGATTAACTTGCTTCTGGAAGTAATACCATTCAAAACTTCGCTGGTCGACGTCTCCACTTTCCGGCGCATGACGCCGGAGCGCCTCGGCGGCTCGCGGCGTATCGAAATCTGCAATCGCATTCGACGACAAGTTCATGTCAGCGACATATAAGAGCAAGTTCGCGCGTTCGTTGGCTTGGATTGCTTCCCGTGCATGCGTCTCACTTGCAGCCAGGGAGTTCTGTGCTGCTTTGGCTAACGTATTCGCATGCCTGGCGTACTTCAGGCTGACCAGGCTGCCGACAACGGCGGTACCCAGCACGAGCACGAGAGTGGCCAACAGACTCTTGTGTCGTCCGGCGAACTTGCGGAAGCGATAAGTTGCCGAGGGAGGACAAGCGAGAATCGCTTCATTGTTCAAGT
>JAGQPK010001226.1 GCA_020426755.1 Planctomycetales bacterium | reverse complement strand
TGGAGCGTCAGCGTCACCGTACAATAGCGGCGTAGGTCGACCGATCCGACCACCGCGTTGGGCATTTCGCCTGCAACGCGTCGCGCAGCCGCTGTTGGGACGGAGCAATTTTGGGGATGACGAAGCATATTTTCGTGACCGGCGGGGTCGTCAGCTCGCTCGGTAAAGGCCTGACGAGCGCCTCGATCGGGATGTTGTTGGAGCGGCGCGGACTGCGAGTACGGATGCAGAAGTTGGATCCGTACATTAACGTGGACCCCGGCACGATGAGCCCCTACCAGCACGGCGAGGTTTACGTGTTGGACGATGGCAGTGAAACCGATCTCGATTTGGGCCATTACGAGCGGTTCACGAACAGCCCGCTAACGCGCGACAGCAATTACACGACGGGCCAGATCTATCAGTCAGTGATTGAGAAGGAACGGCGCGGCGAGTTCCTCGGCAAGACGGTCCAAGTCATCCCACACATTACGGACGAAATCAAAAGCGTCATCCGCAAGCTAGCCACCGATTCGGTTGACGTGGTGATCACTGAGATTGGCGGCACGGTGGGCGACATCGAGAGCCTGCCGTTTCTGGAAGCGATTCGGCAGATGCCGCAGGAAGTTGGTCACGAGAACTGCCTTTTCATCCACCTGACGCTCGTGCCGTACCTCAAGGCCGCGGCGGAACTCAAAACAAAGCCGACTCAACACTCTGTTGGCCAGCTTCGGCAAATCGGTATCCAGCCTGATATTTTGATTTGTCGTACCGAGCGTTCGATCAGCATGGATGATCGCCAAAAGATTGCACTGTTCTGCAACGTGCCGTTACAAGCCGTAATTGAAGAGAAGGATAAGGACTTCTCGATCTACGAAGTTCCATTGAGCCTAGTTAACAACGGCTTGGATGACTTGATCGTGAAGCGGCTGCAACTTCGCGCCGACACATTGCTGCTGAATGACTGGCACGATCTCCTGCATCGCCTGCGAAATCCGCAACACGAAATCAGCATCGCCGTTGTCGGCAAGTACGCCGAACATCGTGACGCATACAAGTCGATTTACGAGTCACTGGATCACGCGGGCATTCATCACCATGCGCAGATTCGCATCGGTCGTATCCACAGCGAAGCAGTCGAGCGAGAAGGACCGGAACGCATGTTGGCCGGCTACGACGGTTTGCTTGTGCCCGGCGGATTTGGGGAACGCGGCATCGAAGGCAAGGTCGAGGCCATTCGATTTGCGCGTGAGCGCGGTATTCCGTTCTTTGGCATCTGCCTGGGCATGCAATGCGCGGTTATCGAGTTCGCACGTCATGTCGTCGGCCTGGAGAACGCTCACTCCACCGAATTCAGCAAAGACACGCAGCATCCGGTCATCTGTTTGCTCGACGACCAGAAGATGATCACGTACAAGGGCGGCACAATGCGTCTCGGCGCACAGCCGGCAAACCTGCAATCGGGCACTCTGGCAGCGGATTGTTACCAAGCAGACGTGATTTCCGAGCGGCATCGCCATCGCTTCGAATTCAACAACGCGTATCGCCAGCAGTTCGAAGCACATGGAATGCGATTCGCCGGAACTAGCCCCGATCACAGCCTGGTGGAGATCGTCGAAATCGAGAACCATCCGTGGTTCCTGGCCGTACAATTCCATCCGGAGTTCAAATCACAGCCCACGTCAGCTCATCCGTTGTTCGCAGGGTTCGTGCGGGCTGCAATCGATCGACGGTCCGTACGCGGTCCCAGCCTCGTCGCCGACGGTCCGCACTAGCGTTAGGACGAG
>JAGQPK010001225.1 GCA_020426755.1 Planctomycetales bacterium | reverse complement strand
AATTCCCGCGATCATCGAGCGCGATGCTGTGCGGTTGCCGAAACTGAGCGGCAACCGCCGGGCCGCCATCGCCGCCGAATCCCGCTGTGCCAGATCCGGCCACCGTCGAAATCATCCCGGTCTGCGCATCGATCTTGCGCACAAGGTGGTTCTGCATTTCAACGAAGAAGATGTTGCCGGCGCGATCGAACCGTACTTCATAGGGCTCATTGAGCTGCGCAGCGGAGGGCGGGCCGCCGTCACCGGAATAGCCCGCCGTGCCCGTACCCGCCACGATCGTCAACCGCTGGGCTTGGCGGTCCAGTCTCCAGAGACGGTGGTGAGACACTTCGCAGATATATAGTCCGCCATCCGGGCCTATCTCCACGCCGAACGGATTGCCGATCGACGTCGATAGTGGCGCGGAGAGTGGACTCGTTGTGGCAGCGCCGTTCCCGGCAATCGTTTCGATCCGCCAAGTTGGCTCAGCAGCCGACGAATACGGCTCCACCGCGAACAAACAGATCGCGATCAGAGCGCAGGTCCAAGTTGTCTTACGCAGAACGTTCATGGTTGTCGGGCTGCCTGTATGAGTCGAAGGTTCACAGCATAGCAAAGATTTGTAAATGGAAAACTAGTGCCGTGTTCTCCCGTGAGTGTACGGCTGCAGCGTAGGACGCATGCCGGAACGCCCCAATCCTAAAGCCGTTCGTCGAAGTCGTCAGCGAGGTGGTTCCAACCGATACGGTTCAATTCAAAGCGGTAGCTGCGCGGCCGCACTCCAAAGATCCGCTGGATCAGCCGTTTTACAGCGCCAAACTCAGGCGAAAAGCGATCGCATTGCAAGCATGCGGCCACACTCACTCAATAATTAAGGTGGCGATGAGTGATGCGGGTCGGTTAAACTAGCGGCATCCTACCTATGTGCTTCGGACTCCCGCGTACGCTATCTCCCTCCTTTGAGGTCAATCAATTTATGCGCAGGCTCCCACCCGCGACTTCGATCTTGGTTCCGCTTGGATTCTCGCTGGCGAACGGCAAGCCTTCAATTCAGTTAGGTCACAGCGCGCCGCGTTGTTTCGCGTTGCTGATCCATTGTGTTTGCCTTGTCGTAGTGACGCTGATGGCCAGTGCCAACGTATGTGACGCCGAAGAGAAGCTTGACTTCGATCGCGACATTCGGCCGCTGTTGTCGGACCGCTGTTTCAAATGTCACGGTCCGGATGCGCAGTTGCGTGCCGCGGGGCTACGGTTGGATCAGAGTGACGCAGCATATGGAGAAGCCGAATCCGGATTGCGCGCGATTGTTCCCGGCGATATTGATCAGAGCGAACTCGTGCGACGAATCACGTCGAACGATGATGACACGCGAATGCCACCGGCAGATGAGAAGAAGCAGTTGTCTCCTGACGAGATTGCCAAGCTGGTACGTTGGGTAAAGGATGGCGCCGAGTACACGGCGCATTGGTCGTTTACGAAGCTGCAACGTCCCACGCCGCCCGCGCTGGGTGATCGGTCACCAGCCAATCCGATTGATTCATTCATTTGGGCGAAGCTGGCGGAACAGGGGATGGGCCCGGCATCTCCCGCCGACCGAGCGACGTTGATTCGTCGCCTTTCGCTCGATCTGATTGGCTTGCCACCGACGATTGACGAGATTGACGCGTTCTTGTCAGACACTCGACCGGATGCCTACGAACATCTCGTCGATCGATTGTTGTCGTCGCCGCACTTTGGCGAACGCATGGCGTTGGAATGGATGGATGCTGCTCGCTTTGCCGACACGAAT
>JAGQPK010001224.1 GCA_020426755.1 Planctomycetales bacterium | reverse complement strand
TGGCGTTTCGTACGGCGGCCACACGCGGCGCTCGGACGGATCAGATTTGCCCTGACGCGGTACGCCGATTGGTGTCAAGCATGGCACCAAGTCGTCCTCGACAACTTGGTTGACTTTCGCCCTCTTCGTTCTAATACTGAGCCTGTTTGGGAGGTTTGGGTAGAGTTTAACGAAGATCCGCACCAAGGAGACCGTGTCGTGGACAAGTCAGTTCTGGACGCCAATCCAACGGTTGATTGTTACGACGAACCTGACGTCAGTTCAGCGAGCGGCGAGTTTGCCGCGACGGATGCCGAGCCGGGCAGCCGTGAGAAACTCGATATCCTGGCAGACCGTATTCGCCAAGGTATGCCGCTATGGCATCCCGAAGACCGGCATGTGGAAGACGAGCTATTGCAACGGCAGTTGTCCGCTTCTGCAAATGTCACTTGCGTCGCCTCCTCCGATGACGGACGACTGCAATAGGCCTTTCCTGTGTTAAGGTTGGGGTAACAATCTGATAGCGACCGACGCCAATCTTGAACGAGATGAACGTCATCGACGACCGCCCCACATGTACGCAGGAGATTTGACATGCCCGCATTCAGCACCGAAGTCGCTCATCAACTGGGACAGGACGCTGCCAAGACGCGACTGGACACGTTTCTGCAGAAGGTGAGCGAAAAGTACCCGGGGCAGATCGGCGACATGAACAACAGTTGGGAAGGAAACATCTTGAAGTTCTCCTTCGCGACATTCGGTATCAAGATCTCTGGCCAAATGGAAGTGTTCGACGACAAAGTCGCACTCAATGGCGAGATCCCCTTCTCGGCCATGATGTTCAAAGGCAAGATCTCAAACGGCATCAAAGAAGGCCTGGAACGCGCCCTGACCACGTAGCGCGGATCTACTTCACTTCAATCTCGATCGTCTCCGCCTGGATGGTCGCATGGCAGGGCGAACCTTTGAGGAGCGCGTCGAGTAGTTGCTGCAGCGTGTCGTTGTCAATCGCGAAACTGACACGCTCGGTCGCATAGGCTTCCGTACCCGGGCCCCAGACGATTTTGTACGGTGATTGAGCGCTGATCGCAGCCGTGATCGCTGACCGCGGCTGGTTCTTCACGGTCAGCGTATATCTCTTGAGCGACGCATCAGCCGGTGTGGCACGGCGTGGCGAATTCGACGAGTTGGGCGCCGGTTGTGGTCTTCGCTGTGTGTTTTGCTCCTCCCCTGCTGACGTTGGCGCGGGTTTGGCAAGTGGTTCGATACGCAGCGCCCCATCACGCTCTACGACCACGCCCAGGTCGAATCCGGCCAGCAGCAGCGTGGCACGTTCCAGTAAATTGAGTGATGGCCAGTTCTGTCCTGACCATTGATCGAACGGTATCTGTTTGTCATTGACGCAAGTCACGTGCGCATCTCGACACCAACTTTGGAGCAATTCGCGAGGTTCGGCGGGAGTCGGCCAACTGACAATCTCTCGTCGCACCCAGCTCGCCCGTTTGTCGCGCGGCAATCGGTTAACTCGCGACAATTGGGTTTGAAAGTGTTTGCGAAGCACGTTGGCAGTCTGGCGCGGGCCGAGGTAGGGAACTGCGCAGAAGTTGCTGGTTGACCAATCTCGTGATTCGCCAAGTTTTGCGAGGACCTGTTCGAACGTGATCGAATCGGCCGTGAAGTCGATTAACTGCCCAGGGTCGATACGGCGATCCAGGAGGATCGCCGTGTGTTGAGTGTCCGCTAAGCGTTGCAGCGAGTCTCTCAGCGGCGCCTCATGCCAGCGCACGTCA
>JAGQPK010001223.1 GCA_020426755.1 Planctomycetales bacterium | reverse complement strand
GACCGATGGTGACGGACCGAGCCTGGAACGAACCAATCCAGCCGATGCGGATCTCAATCTGGCGCTGCGAGCGATCGTGTTCGGAGCCGTCGGCACAGCCGGACAGCGATGTACGACAACTCGGCGTGTGTTCGTGCAAGAATCGATTGCGGACAACCTTGTGTCACGGTTGGTCGACGCCTACCAACAAATACGAATTGGTGATCCGCTCGACGCGGCGACGTTAATGGGCCCGCTCATCTCCAGCCAAGCGATTGCGACAATGCAGGCGGCGCTCCGTCAAGCCGAGGCAGAAGGCGGCACGCTAGTATGCGGTGGTGACATCCTGCAAAATCGCAGTGGCAACTTTGTGTCACCGGCGATCGTGCGAATGCCACAGCAGTCAGCTCAGGTACGAGAGGAGATCTTTGCGCCCATTCTGTACGTCATGACTTACACGGATCTCCCTCAAGCCATCGCACAGCAGAACGACGTACCGCAAGGTTTATCGAGCGCCATTTTCACGCGCAGCATCCAAGCGTCTGAACAATTTCTGGCCGCAACCGGCTCTGACTGCGGCATCGCGAACGTCAACATTGGCACCAGCGGCGCCGAAATCGGAGGAGCGTTCGGGGGTGAAAAAGACACCGGTGGCGGCCGCGAATCCGGATCAGATGCGTGGAAAGGTTATATGCGTCGACAAACAAATACCATCAACTGGTCCGACTCTTTGCCGCTGGCACAGGGGATTCGATTCGGCTAGTGAATGAGCCACGTTACGCCCCACGCCAAGTTCGCCGAAACGCACGGTCTGCCGTTCGCCGAAAGGCGCCAGCCGCGGTTCTGGGCATGGGTGAATCGGCGCCGGGACCGCGCCGAAACGATTGAGGAATGATGATTTCTGATTGTTGATTTTTGAAGGAGAAAGAATACCGTGAGCGCGGTTCTTCTTCGTTCCAAAATCACAAATCCGCAAATCCGAAATCAGCATTCCGAAATCAAGCTTTGCGCCAGGACAGAACCGACGCTAACGCGTGGCGGCGAACTAGGACGCGCGTGGCGGCGAACTGCTGCGAGCAATTTCACTTGTGCGTTAACCTTTTGCGCGAGCGTCGACGTTTTGCTTGAGCGTCAACATCAACAAACCGGCGACGAAGAGGCTTGTGCCTAGAAACCACCAAGCGGATTGAAACGAACCCGTGGACTCTTTGAGCTTTCCCGTGAGATAGGGGCCGCAGAAGCCGCCGAGATTGCCGAGGGAGTTGATCAACCCGATCGCTCCGGCGGCGGCGGAACCAGAGAGGAAGGTTGTGGGGTAGCTCCACCAGACGCCAAAGGGTGCGTAAACTCCAATCGCGGTGAAGCACATCATGGCGAAGGCGATTGCGGGCCGCTCGGTCATGGTGCCGACAAACATGCCGATCGCAGCAATGAACAAGCCGATCGCGCCATGCCACCGTTTCTCGCCAGAACGTGACGAACTGTCGCCAATGAAGATCATGAACGCGAGCGACAGGCACATCGGAATCACGATCATCCAGCCGACGGCAATATTGGACCATCCAGAAGCCGACTTCAAGACGCTGGGCATCCAATAGTTGAATCCCCAATATCCCGTCAGCCAAAGATAGTAGATGACGCACAGTCGCACGACTTCGGCATTTGTCAACGCTTGCCACAACGTATACCGCGGCAAGTTGCCCCGCTGTGCTACATCTTCCGCCTGTTGAGCGACGAGGTAAGCCCGCTCTTCATTGCTCAACCACGTCGCCTGTTCCGGCGAATCCGCCA
>JAGQPK010001222.1 GCA_020426755.1 Planctomycetales bacterium | reverse complement strand
TACCCCCCAAAGTTGGCCACGAGCGGTCCACGCCGGCGAAACAGCCGTAGCCATCTGGACAATTCTTTCACACCTCAGTCCGAGGCTCCGTTTCCAAGCGCACGCGCCTAGCCGCTCGTCGTAAAGAATCTTGCGTGACAGCCATCGATATTTCCGGCCAGTGCTTATAATCGACTGAATTAGTCAAATGAGGGACGCTAGGCGTGCTGGCCTTGAATCTCGACCAACGCGAAGACCGCGAGCGAACGCTAGCTGCCGCCAAAGCCGGACAGACAGAGGCAATTGAGGCACTGTTACGCTTGTATTGCCGCCATTTACGGATCCTTGCCGAAACCCAATTGGATGGCCGACTGAAGGCGCGGGTCAGCCCGTCGGACGTGGTCCAGGAGACGCTGTTCGAGGCCCATCACGACATCGGACAGTTTCGGGGCTCCAGCGAACCTGAGTTTCTTGCCTGGTTGCGGCGGATTCTCGCCAATAACCTGGCGCGGGCCTTCGAGCGACACATTCTGGCGGAAAAGCGTGATGTCCATCGCGAAGTTTCGATCGACGACATTGGAGCGAAGCTCGATCGCTCCGCCGCGCGATTCCACGAGTTTCTGGTTGACCAACAAGCAACTCCCAGCGCGGTCGTCGACCAGGGAGAACAGATGCTGGCGGTGACCTGCGCCATGGATGCGTTACCGGAGGACTATCGTGCCGTGATTGTGATGCGGCACCTCGAGGGACTTTCGTTTGCCGAGGTCGCCGCGCGACTCGGCCGCACGCCGGGGGCCTGCCGCATGCTTTGGCTCCGGGCGATCGATCAAATACGGGCGCAGCTTTCTCAGGAGGGATGGCTGTGAACAGGCAAACCGGCGAACCGTTTACTCGTACTGACTTGCTGACGATCGACCAGTTGGCTCCAGAACGACAGGAGAAGTTGGCTGAGCTGTTGGACGACTGCTTGTTACAGCTTGAAGGCGGCAAGTCGATCGACTTGGAAGCACTGGCAACCGAACATCCCGACTTGGCGCAGCCGCTGCGCGACTACCTGCGCAGCCTGTCATTCATGTGCGGCGCAGTGAAGCCGACTCAGCGCCCGGAACCGCCCGGGTTTGCGCTGGGCAATGGCGACGATGCGCGACTGGGTGACTATCGGCTGTTGCGGGAAATTGGTCGTGGCGGCATGGGCGTCGTCTATGAGGCGCAGCAGTACTCGCTAGGCCGTCGCGTTGCGCTGAAGCTCTTGCCATTCGCCGCGATCCTTGATGAACGACAAGTCGCTCGGTTTCAGATTGAAGCTCAAGCCGCGGCTCAGCTTCACCATCCGAACATCATCCCCGTCTATGCGGTTGGTTGCGAGCGGGGCGTTCACTACTACAGCATGCAACTGATCGACGGTGATTCGCTCGAACAGCTAGTGGCTGATCTGCGAACGTCTCACGCGCTACCTGTCACACAACCGGCCACGAAACCCGCTCAGACAACGGGATGGCTTGCCAACCTAGTGTCATCCGCACCGCAGTCGGTAGCGGCAAATCCCAATAGCGGTGCGGCGCGAGCGGACACGTTGCGTGATCGCTCGACAATTCAGTCGGTGCGTTCTCGCAACTACATTCAAGCAATTGTGGAACTGGCGATACAAGCGGCAGATGCCCTGGCATTCGCGCATGAGCGAGGTGTTGTGCACCGTGACATCAAGCCTTCCAACTTAATGCTTGATCGCCAAGGACAACTTTGGATTGGCGATTTTGGTCTGGCACGAATCAGTTCACAACAGGACCTCACAC
>JAGQPK010001221.1 GCA_020426755.1 Planctomycetales bacterium | reverse complement strand
CGGATTTAGGTCGCCGGTAAGGTGAGCGAACCGCGACACTTCTTCTGCTGTAATCACATGGCTGGGTGTGCTCCAGCGAGCGCCTACGTGCAGGTCTTCGAAATACTGAATATTCACGGCCATGGACGAACGTCCTCCACTTCAGCGATCCGGCTCGGCATAACCAGCCGTATCCCTACGGTGGGCAATTCTTTGATGGGCAATACGAACATTGACTATACGCGAATCTTGCCTAGAAAAAAACTTTGTGTCTAGATCTGTTAACGAGCAACTTCAGGAGTGCTATCGCGGCACTGATATCACGACTTTGAAGCGCGAAGTGTGCAGCATCGCTCCAACAGCGTCTCCGCTGTGCGCTCGATCGCTCAATTATTCATACGCATTACCCCTAAATGACCCAGGTTTTGAGATCGGCCCGGCTGGCACCGGTTTTGCGATGTGAAGTTTGGAGTGCGATCGCTCAGCTATCGATTTTCACCGGAGCTAGCGTCGTCACGAAGCCTTTGTTCTGCAACGACAATTCAGCAGCTTGAGACGAAAAGACACTCTTGTGGCTGCGAAACAGAGCAATTGCCAGACTCGTGTTTGGAAAGCTATCAATCCGGCTCAGCCGTAGACTGGAGTGACCCATGAAGATCTTAATCGGTGTCGATGGTTCGACTGGTGCTTCGGCAGCGGCAGCATTTGCCGGGCGATTTTTAGATGACGAAACGGATCCGGTGTTGCTCTATTATTCGCCGCCGTCTCTGGCGTCGGTCGATTTGGGAGGCGCCGACGAGATCACGCGCCAACGCGTGCAGAGTTCGTTGGTTGAAACGGTTTTCGACCGAGCGAAAGAACAACTCCCGCCAAGTGCACGGCAGAACGTGGTCACTTTGGTCGGCATCGAAAAGGCTGGTGTCGGGTTGATCGAGGCGGCTGCCGAACATCAAGCGGATCTGATTGTGGTGGGTGCTCATAGCAGCCAGAAATTCGAATGGCTGAAGTTGGGTGGGGTGAGTCGGTATGTCGCTCAATCGTCCCACGTCCCGGTGCTCATTGTGCGTCCTGATCAACGGTCGGATCCAACACGCCCCATGCGGGTGCTCATCACGTGCGATCGTAGATCGCCGGCTAGTTGTCCAAAACCGTTTCTCGAACGATTGGCTTGGCCGCAAGGTACACATGGGGAAGTGATGAGCGTGTTCGAGTCCTACTTGGGCGAGATCCCGGAATGGTTGCGCGAGAACTTGGCGCGCGAATCTGGCGCGTCGTCGGCGGCGAACTATGACATGTTCGCGCGCGAAAAGCACGAGGCGCAAGACCAGTTGAACGCGTGGTGTCGCAGCCTGCCAGCAGCTTTCCACTGCCAGCCAGCCGAGTTAGTTGAAGGCCACGCCGCGGACAAGATTTGTGAGAAACTGAAGTCGGGTGGCTACGATTTGGCCGTCGTAGGAGCGCATCATCACAACTCGCTGGCGCGGCTACTGCTAGGCAGCACTTCCGACGCCGTTTTGAATCACGCGCCGTGTTCCGTGCTCGTGATTCGCGATCCGCGGTAGAGATTCGTGCTCGCGGTTCGCGGTCGTCGTGTTGATTGGTTCGCCCTGAGGCGCGAGCCCAAAAGCGCCCAGTTTCCCTGTTGCAATAGAGCAAACTCGCAGTTCCCCCTCCCGTCGATGACGTCCATTTCGTCCAACTCAACACCGGGAGGGGGCAGGGGGAGGGAACCACTTGTATTGGTTGAACGCGGTTCTCGGAATCGTCGAATTCAGCGGCGGGACAGACCCGACG
>JAGQPK010001220.1 GCA_020426755.1 Planctomycetales bacterium | reverse complement strand
CAATCCGAAATCATTCTTATTCGGCGGGGCAGAACCAACGCTAACGCGTTGCAGCGAACTGTGTGTTGCAGCGAACTCAGCGCGCAGTGACGAGCTAATCCTACCGCATTGCCTCAAACGGCGCGTCGCTGGACGTCGACCGATGCGTGATCGTTGCCCGGTCGTTTCGTTCCAGCAGCAGCAGTTGCTCGTCCTTCAAAAAGTACGGCACTGCCTTCCGGACGCTCACATCCACTGGCAGTTGCTGCAGCGACTGCTCGTACATCGAGCGACTGACAATCAGTTGACCGCCTGGCTGATTAAGAATCTCCGCCGCCACTTGAGTCTCGGTTGGATCCAGCAGCGGAATCGTGCGGCCGGCATAGAAGATCCAACTCGGTTCGTGGACTCCCAACGACGCAATCGGCGAATCACTCTGTTCGTGGCGAGTGCGTTCCAGCAGCTTGGAAATCTCTTGATGGCGGCTCACCTGTGGCACGACGAGGCCCCAGATGGCGAGTGACAATAGTATGGCAGTACCACCGGCCACGCGGAAACCGGCGTCGAACCGTTCGGCCCGCAGGTGTTTCCACATCAGCGTCCCGCCAATGGCAGGAATCAGACCGATGATGCCAAGCCACGCTTCTCCCGGTAGCACGAAATGCGCGGCGACGGGGAGGCCGATAATGATAATGCAACCGATCAACGCCAATGTCAGAGCGGCCCGTTGCGGCCAGGCAGCGGCCAACGATTGTCGACGCGTTTCCCAAGTCGCCAATAGATCGCCACACAACAGTGCAATCGCAGGATACGTAGGCGTCACGTAGCTCGGTAGTTTCGTACTGGCGAAGGAAAATGCTGTGACAATTACGCCGATCCAACACAACAAGAATACGTGCGAATGCGGCAGCCGGTTGGCGTCGCGCCGTCGCCAAGTCCAAATCGCCAGGGGGACGGCGAATACAGACCAGGGAAAGAAGCCCACGAGCATGGCAATTGGATAATAGAGCAGGGGATTACCGCGATGCCCCTCCATTGCCCGCATCGCACGGCCCACGTTGTGCTCGAGGAAGAATTCACGTAGCCACACGCCGTCCGTTCGCTGACCTACCAGATAGTACCAAGGCGCCGCGATGACAAGCACCACGATGACCGCGGTGATCGGTCGAATCACAAGCAATGACTGCGCAATGCGGTGCGGGTGTAACTTGTTGGCCAACTGGGCCAACAGCGACGCACTCGTAGCGTCGGCGGATTCTTTGTGCGGCGCGGTCCACCAAGTAAACACGCCCCAAACGGCCAAGGGCAAAACGAAACCGACCGGGCCCTTCGCTAAGACGGCTAGCCCCATCGCAACGAAGGCGACGAGCGCCCAACCGGGGTGAACCCGACCTGGCCAAGTCGACCAGTTGGATTCAGTTGTCGCAGTCGCATCGTCTGCGTCGCAGCGCAGATTGCTGCCGTACACAAGCGAAAACAGCGCGGCGGTACAGCAGAAGATCAGGCAAGCATCAGGAGTCGCGGCGTGCGCGGCGACGTTGAACATCAGCGTGGTACTCAACACGACAGCCGCCCACATGCCGCCGTTGCCCGGCAGGATTCGTCGACCAACACCGTACGTCAACAGCACCGTGCCCACCGAAAGCAGGGCCGAACCCGCTCGCGCCGTCCATTCGTTGACACCGCCGACGTGGTAGGCCGACATCATGACCCAATAGAGCAGAATCGGTTTATGCGTACGGAGCTCACCGTTAAACGTGGGCACGACCCAATCGCCGCGTTCGAACATCTCCCAAGCA
>JAGQPK010000121.1 GCA_020426755.1 Planctomycetales bacterium | reverse complement strand
CTCCCGTAAAGCGAGTTGCAAGACCGTTGAGAGTCAAATGCGGGAGGGGGAACAGCGCACGTGGATCTAAACTGAGTGCCATTGGGCGTCAGCCGCTGCGCGTCGTTCCATCTGCGCGTTTCATCTACTTTACAAATTTGGAATGACTCTTACCCATCTGGTAAAGTGTTCGACCGGTGGTGGACTGCATTTCATTTCTATTCGTGAACGAGAGTTAACTCTCGAGGCGTGATTTGACAGGGTGAAAAAATGAAGAAGCTAAAGTGGTTTGCGTTCCTAGGCCTGTGCCAGTTGTCGGCCGGTGCCGCCTTGGCGGGCGACTATGCATGGTGGCCGCTCAACGATGGTTCGGGCGACATCGCGCACAATCAAGTTGCTGGCGGAGCGGACGGCACGATCTTTGACGCAGCAACGGCTGGGTTGGGACCGGGCGGCAGTGTTTGGGCAAACGATCCCGTGCGCGGGACGGTGTTGGGACTCCGCGGCACGACCGGTTGGGTCGATGCCGGTACGATTCCGATGATGACGATGGACAGTCAATTCAGTTGGTCGTTCTGGGCCAAGCAAAGCTACACGCAAGCGGTCGACAATGACATCATCATTGGCAATCGTTACGATTTGGCCGGGCTTGATACGGTGCCGCGTGAATTCGTCAAGTTCACGCCCACACAGTTTGAGTTTCACATGAACGGCGCGGCCGCGGGCAACATTCCCTACGATCCGTTTGCCGGTGAGCTTGCCACGGGCATCAACATTCCGAGCGATGACACTTGGATTCACCATGCTGTCGTCAAGAATGGCGATACGTTAACCTACTATCGAAATGGTGTGGCTGAAAGCAGTGGTTTGGTTGCCCAGGGAATGGATAGTCCCGATCCATTCCCGTTTGCCATGGGCGGTCAGAACGGAGGCGAAACCTGGCGCGGTTATCTGAGTGACGTGCAACTCTACACAAGCGCACTCGACGTCGGCGGGATTGGCACTGCGATGGGTGGCAACGTTGCCACCGGTGATTTGTATGCTCGTTGGAAGTTGGACGACGGTGACGGCGATATCGCTGGCGACGCTGGGCCGAACGCGTTCGACGGTTTGATTTACGATTGGGACCTTGATGGTCTTGCTGGCGACGGCACCGTCTGGGTCGACGACGCGACGCGCGGTACCGTGTTGGGTCTTGGCGGCAATACCGCTTGGGTCGATGCCGGCGTGCTGCCACTGATGGATATGGAAAACGATTTCACGTGGGCGTTCTGGGCTCGCCAAGATCCGGATCAGGCTACGCCTGCCAACGACATCGTGATCGGCAATCGCTATGATGCGAATAACGCCGACACGGTGCCGCGCGAGTTTATTAAGTTCACGCCCGATCGTTTTGAATACCATATGAACGGAGTAGGAGTGTCGGATCTGCAGTACGACGTTGCGGCCGATGGTCCGTGGGTGAACCATATCGTGGTCAAGGACGGCGATACGCTGACCTATTACCGTGATGGCGAAGAAGCCGGGCAGGCCATCGTCACGCAGGATCAGCTCAGCGATGATCCGTTGCCTTTCGTCATGGGCGGGCAAACTGGCGGTATCGAAGCTTGGGCTGGCTACTTGAGCGACGTGCGTCTATTCGACCATGCACTTTCGACGGGCGAGATCACCGACCTGTCCGGTGGCGGCGGCGTTACGGGCGATTTCGACGGCAACGGTGTGCTCGATCTGGCCGACGTTAATCTTCTACTCGGTGGCATCAGTGCGGCATCGAGCGATTACGATCTCAACTCCGACGGCACCACGGACGCAACGGATCTCGGTATCTGGGTGCATGATCTGAAGAAGACTTGGATTGGCGATGCCAACTTCGACGGTCTCTTCGACAGCAGCGATTTCGTGCAGGTCTTCCAGAACGGCGAGTACGAAGACGGTGTCGCCGGCAACTCAGGTTGGGAAGACGGCGACTGGACCGGCGATCAAGAGTTTGACAGTAGCGACTTCGTGGCCGCGTTCCAAGACGGCGGTTATGAACAAGGTGTAAGAGCTGCCACGGCTGCTGTGCCGGAGCCAAGCACACTCGTGCTGACGGCAATCGGCATGCTTGGCGTCGCCCTGCGTCGCCGCCAATAAGTTGTCAGCATATCACTAACGTTTAACTTGCAGCTACGCGCGAATTGATCGCACGTAGCTGTTTTGTTTTTGGGTGAGATTCTCGAATGCGGACAGCTCGGGGGTCGTCATCGCGTAGCGATTGTTGACGGTAGGCCGGCGATTTATCGCCGGTCAGCATGACGCGCAATACCCCTGTCGCGTAGCGACATTTGAACGACTGCGCAGCCGCGCCATACCGATGCACAATTATCCGTAATGCAACCAGCCAGTGGATGTGAGGAGGATGTCATGCTGTCGCGATGCGACGCATACCACGTTTGTGCGTCACTGTACCAGCGTTGAAACGCTGGTCTACCGTCAGCAATCGCTACGCGATAGAGATCGCCAGAACCATCTGCAGCGAGAACCGCGGCTAATGCCTTTCGGCGAACTACAGCGTGCTGCGGCTGGCTAACTACAGCGCGTCGCGGCTAACGCCTTTCGGGCTAACTGCGTGCTGTCGTTGCATGACACACGTGATAGCGATCCACTTGTGGTTCGTGCAGTTCCGTGCGTTTGCCGTTGGGCCAGATGATTTCAATCGACTTGATGGCTTCGACTTCGCCCAAGCCGAAGTGAATTGTGTTGTCATGTTGTACCCACACGGAATGACCGGCGAGGTTATGTTGTACGATCTGGCGACCGTCGTCGTAAGTCAGTGTGACTCGTGCGCCGAGCGGCGATGGTTCTCCTGCACTCTGTCGGAGTTGCACGCCGATCCAGTGGCCGCCGCCATTCCACATGTTGCGGACCCAGTGCAGTTTGTACTCGTTCGTGCGTTGATCCTTCTGTTCCACGATCAAATCAACACGACCATCGGCATCGAGATCGCCACTGACGACCGCGCGCGTATCAAATTCGAACGCAACGCCCATCAAGAAGCCAATGTTGACGAATCCCGTGCCAGCGACATTCATCAATAACGCGTTGTGCTCGTAGCCGTTCCACGAAATGGCTCCACCGTTGAACTGCGGGATCATCTCTTGAAACAGCTCGCGGATCGCCGCCTCGGGACGTGCATCGCTTTTGAAATAGATGTCGTGGCACCAGAAGCTCGTGCAATAGTCCTTGGTTGTCTCACCACTTGTCTGACCATTGCCGACATAGATGTCCGGGTCACCGTCGTTGTCGAAGTCAAACGTGGAAGTGCCCCATGACCAACCGGTGCGAGCAACATCGTCGTTGAAGGGAGCTTGGACGAAACGGTCCGCTTGCCAAAGATAAAGGCGGTTTCCATAGCCCATCTTCATCCGCGCATCGTTGTAGTCGTCGAAGTCTTCGCGGCCCAGTTTCATTTGTTCGAGTCGACGCGCTGTCGTGGAACTCATGCCCACCGTAAAGAAGTCGATTGCACCATCCAGGTTGTAGTCGCCGAAGGTATGTGCCATGCCAAAGGCATAGGCTTGCGGCTCCAGCTTAGCCGAGATGTCAGTGAACTTTCCTGTACCGTCGTTTAAGAAAACATCAGTGCCTGAAAAGTCACTTGACATAACGAAGTCCAAATCACCATCGGCATCAAAATCGATCCAAGTCGCGGCGAAGTTACGCCGTCGTGATTTTTCGCCAAGCCCACTGGCGGCGGTGACGTCGGTGAAGTTGCCGTGCCCGTCGTTGAGCAGCAGGTATCCGGGGAAGCTGTCGAGTGCATTGTAATAGGGTGTGGGGATATCGCCGTTGAAGTAACCTGGCTTCTGTTGTCCGATGAATAGGTCCAAGTCGCCGTCCCCGTCGATGTCACCCGGCACGACGTTGATCGGCACGCGAAGCGGCTCATCGATGCAAGCCAACTCGCGTCCTGCTTGAGAAAACTGCCCTCCGACTTCGCCTTTGTACAGCACCGGCAGGCCGTTCTTGCGAGCCGCTAGATAATCGCGCACACCGTCGCCGTCCAGATCGGCAAAGGCTGCGGCGTTCGTATGTGGCAAGGGCCGATCACACAGACGTGTCGCAGCAACTTTGAATTTTCCCTGGTTGCGAAACAACAAGTTGAACCCACCGACAATCACTTCAGGTAAACCATCGTCGTCCAAATCCTGCACGATAATCGGATGTGGTGTGGTTGGTGCCTTGGCGCCGGAGTTGTCGACAGGAAACGTATCGACATGATTTACCTCGAAGGCAGGCATTCCCTGGCGAGACAGTACATACAGGTCCGTTGCGTCGATAACATCGGGAATAAAAAGGTTCTCGGCACCGTCCACCTGAGGTAACCATTTCACGTGGAGTGTTCCGCGGACAATGAAGCGTTGCCGCGCGGCAGCCTGTTCGGCGTGAACGAGAAACGATACCTTGGAAGTAGCCCCCGTCTCGGATGGTTCGAACGACGAATGGTGGAACTCGGTTTCTACAATGCGATAACCGTCCGAAGACCACTCATCAAGCCACTGCTGCCATTGGGCGTGTGACAAGGATCTGGCAGGCGGCGTCGAGCGGTATCGCCGAATGTCCCAATCCAACGTTTCTGGCTCACCGAGACTCGCCAACTCGAGCCGATTGAAACGAAACTGCTTCAACACGGCGAACTTGTCCGTTTGATGGATCAAGCTGTCCCACAGTGCAACGAAAGTTGATTCATGCTTCTGAGCCAACACCTCGTTGGACCATACGCCTGCGTCATGTTCAGCCCGCTGTGCTTTTAACTCAGCAGCGGTCGTGGGCATGGACACGGGCGTTAACGTTTGTTGTCCGACGGAACCCTCGCCGGCGGCGGATTCCTGGGACATGTCAGCTGGAGAGGTGGACTCTGCCGGTCGATCAGTGTCCGCGGCCGGCTCACGTCGACAGGCAGGGACCAGGATCATTAGGCACAACAGCGCGAAGGCGACAGTAGAGCGGTAACCGAACGTGAACATATACGCAATTAACCAGCTGGAAAATGGAAGCAGCGCCGAACGCGCCAGTGGCGACGCACTGCGTGGGCGACCAAGAATGACGAGGGACCAACTTTATAGGCTACTCAGTTTGCCCGCCGGTTGCAAAACGATTGAGGCGGATTCGTGCGGGCGATAGCCTCAACACACGCATCCCTTAGCTCGCCGAAAGGCGCTAGCCGCGGTTTTCAGCATTCGTTGAATCGGCGCCGGGGCAGTAACCGACGCTAGCGCGTTACGGCGAACAAATGACGATCGAATTTCCCACGTGCGTACGATGCGTTATACTCGCAGGCCCAACTCAGGAGAACACAATGTATCGAGTGATCACGCAGCTTTCTCAGCTCTGCATCGCGTTGCTTGCTATGGCTTGGATGTTGATGAGCGTCAACGTCGGCGTAGCCCAGAACGCTCAGGCCTCAGTCGAACAGTGGGGGATGTATGAACTGACTTTGGCGGGGCCGGCGGATGGCAATCCCTTTGTCGATGTGACATTGACCGCTCGCTTTGTGCAAGGCGATCGCACGATCATTGTGCCAGGTTTCTACGACGGCGACGGAGCTTATCGCATTCGCTTTATGCCGCCGACGCAGGGCGCTTGGCAGTATTCGACCGCAGCAAATCGTGACGCTCTGAATGGAAAATCCGGCGAGCTGACGGTGGGTCCGCCGACTGTCGGCAATCATGGACCCGTGCAAGTCGTCAATACGCATCACTTTGCCTATGCCGATGGGACCCCATACAAGCAGCTCGGTACGACCTGCTATGTGTGGAATCATCAGGATGAGGCCTTGCAGCGGCGCACGCTGGAGACGCTGGCAAAAGCACCCTTCAACAAGATTCGCTTCTGTGTGTTCCCTAAACGGTATGACTGGAATAGAAACGAACCCATCTTTTACCCGTACGAAGGTACTCCGCCCAATCTGTGGAAGAAGGACCGGTTCAATCCGCGTTTCTTCCAACACTTGGAACGATGTATTACCGAATTGCAGCAGCTAGGCATCGAAGCCGACATCATTTTATTGCATCCATACGATGGCAATCATTGGGGCTTTGATCGGATGACGGCGGAAGAAGATGATCGCTATCTCCGCTACGTCGTTAGTCGGCTGGCCGCCTATCGCAACGTCTGGTGGTCGTTGGCGAACGAGTATGACTTCATGAAGGAGAAGCAGGAATCAGATTGGGTGCGGTTCGGTGAGATCGTCCACCATCAAGATCCATTCCACCATTTGTTGTCAATTCACAATGGTACGCGGATCTTCAATCACACTCTGCCGTGGATCACTCATGCCAGTATTCAGAATGGCTCCGCCGTTGAAGATGCTGCGCGAGCGGTCTTGTATCGCGATGTGTACCGCAAGCCAGTCGTCTTTGATGAAGTCAAGTACGAAGGCGATATTCCCCGACGCTGGGGCAACTTGTCGGCGGAAGAACTCGTCCATCGCTTCTGGGAAGGAACGATTGCCGGGACCTATGTTGGACATGGCGAGACGTACTTGAGCGACGACGACATTCTCTGGTGGTCCAAGGGAGGCGTGCTGAAAGGGCAGAGTCCTGCGCGGCTCGCGTTCTTGCGGGATGTGCTAGAGCAAAGTCCGGCCGCCGGTATCGAACCGATCGACAAATGGCAGAATCCCGAGTTCGCTGGGCAGTCGTCGGAGTACTATCTGATCTATTTCGGCACTGCGGCGCCGAAGACGTGGGAATTCAAATTGCCGTCGAAGGCGACTCCTAATGGCGAGATGCCGACCGACGGCATGAAGTTCACCGCGGAGATACTCGACACTTGGCAAATGACGACAACCCCCGTCGCCGGCTCGTTCACATTGGCAAAGCGCGACGATTACTTCTTTGGCGACAAAGACGGGCGAACGCTCGAGCTTCCCGGCAAGCCGTATGTTGCGATCCGCTTGAAACGCAGTGAGTGACGATCCGTGCGCGTCGGCTTGTGCTGCCGTTGCTCGTGGCAGTCTGCGTGTCACCTCGATTCGCTACTCGTACTTGTACTCAGTGAAACGTCACTCGTACTCGCTTCGATGCTCTGCCGTTGGTCGAGTAGGAGTCCGAGTACCGCTGCGCTAAGTACGAGTACGATGTAACGCTCGAGCGATGTCGTATTCGCACTCGGACGCGTACTCGATTCCGCGATGCTAGCTCTTCGCGGCCAACGTTGCTTAAGCCGCTTCTAATGCGACATCTGGCAAGTTGCCCTTGAGCCTTCCACAACCAAACGATATACCTCACGCCCATTCAAGGAAAAAGCTCTTTTTTTCTTGGTGCGTCGCAATGCGATTGGCACCGAGTGGAGGCGTTCGGGTATGCGCTTGGCGCAGCGAATTACGATAGCGGCTTGCGTGGTGATTGTCGGCAGTTTAGGCAATCTATTGTCGGCACAGCAGCCTGCGCAGGTCATCGACTCGATCATTCCCGGGCTGGCGCCGGTCGTCCTACCGGACACAACCGACCTGAACGGGCGCACTCGGACGCGCTGGATTGCGGACGACGTGATGGACGAGGTCATGGACGCGGCTGAAAAGGCGCATTCCGCGCAGCAGGATGCGGCCGCGGACGGTGCGGATAGCGAAGTCATTTCGCGCGGTCGTGACGCATTCGATACGGCGTGTACGACGTGTCATGATGCCGAGCGTTCGTTGAAGAAGCGCAAGACGCTGGCCAACTGGCTAACCACGGTTCGTCGGATGGCGAAGATGGACGACGCTGAGGTCGAGGACGACGACATTGAGCCGATTGCGACTTACCTTGCGTCGCTCGGTCCGCCCAGCAAGGCGGATGAAGCTGACGACAAGTCGGACAAGGATGATGCTGAAGACAAGGACGCCGACAAGAAGGACGATGCGAAGTCGAGTGCGAGCCCCGAGGTGATCGCGCGTGGTCAGCAGGCGTTTCAGACGTCGTGTACGACATGCCACGACGCCGATCGATCGCTACAAAAAAAGAAGTCAAAATCTGGCTGGCTATCGACGGTCCGGCGTATGGCTCGGATGGACGATGCCGACGTCAAGGAGTCTGACATTGATCCGATCGCAACCTACTTAGCATCGCTTAACGACTCGGGAGGTTCTGGGGACGGCGGCGATGACGGTGACGGCGGTGGCGGCGGCTTGGGTTCTGACCTGAGTGTCAGTGGCACGTTCTCGACACTATTCCGAGGCGGCAATGACAACTTAGAGACACCCGGCTTCTTTCCCGACATCTGGCTGACAGCAGATTGGCAGCCGGCCGGCCCGCTGCGTGGTCGCGTCACACTATGTACCACCTGCCACAGTGACCAAACGGATGGCGGCGGCTTTACGCTCGAATTTGTGGAAGGCGTTGCGAGTCTCGACTTGTTGCATTGGTACAAAGAAAGAGACCGACGCCCTGAGCATTGCAAACTGGGTGTTGTAGCCGAAGTGAAAGCAGGCCGCTTCGTGGTACCGTTTGGTGCCTTTGCCGGAATCAGCCATCCGGGTTCCTATCGCACGGTATCGAATCCCTTGATGTACGCGATGGGCCGACAGGTGGCCCCGAATCGCAATCGACCGCCCCTCTTGCCCATGCCGTATTCCGATGAAGGCGTGGACTTGACGGTGAAGGTACCGCTGACTGGCAAGGTGGACGCGACACTTGATGTGTACGTCGTCAACGGCTTGCAGGCGAGCGGTGCGGGCGTCAGTTACACGCGGAGTCGCGCGTACGTCGACAACAACCTAGAGCCCGCGATCGGTGGGCGCGCCACGGTGGGCAACAGCACTTTGCGCTTTGGCGGTTCCGTTATGTCTGGCGAGATGCAAGACGATGGCGCGCCGGTCAAACGGTTCTACAACTTTGCCGGTGGTGACGTTACGGGCAGGTTCTTCGACAACTTGATCCGAACGTATTTTGAGTATGCCATTCGCAAGAACGATTCACCGTTCCCCAACGATCAAATGGTGTACGGTACCGTCACGGAGATTGAAGCACTGCTGCTGGGCGAACCCAACCTGAGTTTGCTCGGACGCTACGACACGATGGAGTTCCGCGACAACTTCGGCAAAGATTCGATCGCCCGTTTCACATGGGGACTTAGCACAACCTCGATCGGCGGTAGCCTGCTAATGTTCAACCACGAACGCTGGTACTTTCCCACACCCGACAACGACGTTGACGTCGTCGGCGTCCGCTGGGTGACAGCGTTCTAGAATATCGAATATCGAATATCGAATATCGAATGTTGAATGTTGAATGTTGAATGTTGAATGTTGAATGTTGAAGGACACTCGCCATTTTGGATCGCGTGTCAAACTTTGGGAAAACGCCACATAGGTGGTCGTAAGGAGGTACCGTTTGCGGGCTGAATGGTTTTGCAGGCCGAACGTGTTTTGCAGGCGAACGTGTTTTGCGGGCGAACGTGTTTTGCGGGCCGAAGGTCCAGCGGATTGCCTAGCCCAGTCCGCAGGGCTGGGAATGCGGGCCGTTAATTCACGTTAGGGCCAACGGCCCGACCGATTGCCTCTGCGACCTAATCCCAAACGTACCGCTCGTCGATTTCGACGTGATGGTCTCGACAAATCTGGCGATACTCTTCCTGAAACGTCAATGTCGAATGATGTTCTTCTTGGTTGCGAATGTATGCAGCGACGGCATCTCTGGCGTCGTGACTCACTGAGAACGCACCGTAGCCATTCTGCCAGCTAAACGTGTGGTGGCCCCCGATTGCATCTTTCGCCCACCTCGACGTTTGAATCTTCACCTGTTCGATGAACTTGGCAATGGTAATCGTGCGCGACAATCCCACGAGCAAATGCACATGGTCGATGAATCCGCCCACGGTTGCGCTCACACAGTTCAGTTCTTTCACGTTGTAGGCCAGCATCCTAAACATCTCATTGCGAAAGCCACGGTCGTATAGGTAGTGGCGACGGTCCTTGGTAGAGAAGATTACGTGGAGCCATACCTGGGCGAGAGATTGGGGCATTGTTGTGACCTCCTTGTTTGAAGCAATCTGTCGGGCCGTTGGCCCTGACATCGTTCACCGCGTGCATTTCCCAGCCCTGCGGACTGGGCTAGGTAATCTGCTGGACCTTCGGCCCGAGTGGACGTTATGTGTAATCTGTCGGGCCGTTGGCCCTAACATCGTTCACCGCGTGCTTTTCCCAGCCCTGCGGACTGGGCTAGGTAATCTGCTGGACCTTCGGCCCGGAAGGACGGGGCTGATGGCTCGCAATTCGCGAGTTTCGGACGTTCCACACCACCACCTAGCACGTCGTACGAACACGTCGACGCTCCACGTCAACACCTGCACGTCGCACCGCCAACTCGACGCTCCACACCAACACCTGGCACGCCGCACGAACACTCCATTTGTCACTTACAACATCCACCATCCGAGCACGCACTATCCAAACACCACCATTCAACATTTCCTACGGAAGGCGTCAA
>JAGQPK010001219.1 GCA_020426755.1 Planctomycetales bacterium | reverse complement strand
TGTCACAATGCGGGCACTTCGCCACATAGCCGCAGGCCGGGCATTGAATGTGCGTGGAATAGCCGCGGCGATTGAGCAGCAAGATGACCTGTTCGTTGGCGTCCAGGGCCAACTTGAGCGCCTGCAACATCCGCGAGCTCATCGCGCCCGGTCCGCGTCGCTCCCCCAAGGCATGCCGCGTATCGACAATCACGACATCCGGCAGTGGCAAGTCAAGAATTCGATGGGGCATCGACAACAGACTCGCCTGGCCAGTACGCGCGCGTTGCCAGGTTTCTAGGGAAGGCGTGGCGGAGCCGAGGATTAGTGGAATCGATTCGGACTCGGCGCGCCATTGAGCGACTTCGCGCGCGTGGTAGCGAGGCAGTTTGTCTTGCTTGAACGACGCCTCATGTTCCTCATCAATGACAATCAAACCAAGGTGCGGCGTGGGGGCGAACACGGCGCTGCGTGCGCCGACGATCACTTGCACCTCACCGGCTGCGATCCGCTGCCAATGAGCGTTGCGTTCGGAATCCGACAAATGGCTGTGTAGCACGGCAACTTCGGGGAAACGCGAGCGAAACCGGTGCTGCGTTTGCGGCGTCAGTGAAATTTCCGGCACAAGTACAATCGCTTGTCGCCGAAAGCGGATCATTTCTTCGATCGCTTTGATATACACTTCCGTTTTGCCGCTGCCGGTCACGCCATGCAACAGGAAAACTTCGTGACGTCCCGCTTGCAACGCCGCGACGACCGCATCGACAGCCTCGCGTTGCTTGTCATTTAACGTGATCGGTTCCATCGACGTGCGCGCCCGGTGCGGCACCTGCGCCACCTGGACTCGTTCCGCGTGACAACGCAGGAGGCCTTTCTTTTCGAGTCCACGCAACGGCACCGCTGTGCACGGCACCTGTTCCTGTAATTCCGCCATCGCTAACGTTCCGCCGGCGGCCCGCAGACAACAAATCGCGGCGGCCTGCTTGGTCGGTAGGTCGTCAACGCTGACCGCCACACCCGCCGTCGTCAGCGTACACTGCGTCTGCATCCGAGTACCGGCTTGCGCACGCACCCCCGTTGGGATAACGGCTTCGAGCACCTTTCCCCAATCAGTCAGATAGTAGTCTGCCATTCGCTGCGTCAGTCGCAGCATCGCGGGCGACAGCAGCGGACGATCATCCAACAGCTCGGCTAACGACTTGAGCCGACGATGGGGCACTTGTTGATGCCGCACCTCGACACAATACCCAACGCGCGTCGAGTTTCCGCGCCCGAACGGCACCTTGACGCGCTGTCCAGCGGAGAGTCGCGACAGCAATTCATCGGGAATTAGATAGTCAAAAGAGCCGGACGCACCTTCCGCGAAAACGACAACCGCAATGTTCCCGAACTGCCGGTCATCGATCTCCCAAGGATCGGTTGCAAAGAGCCCGCGTTGTTGTTCCGTCATCCCGACCTCGATTCAACTGGCATCAAAGGCGGCCGGTATGCGCCTGCCAGATGGCCCGCTACGATAAGCACTCGGTTTGCACACTCCCAAACGAGAGTGTCGCACCGCCGATCATTTTGCCGCCGACACTCCGCCGTGAAAAGGACTCAAGAGAATGCGTATCGGCCTCTTTGGGGGCTCGTTTGACCCCATCCATTTTGGCCACTTGCTATTAGCAGAAACGTGTCGCGAGGCTGCACAGCTCGATCAGGTCTGGTGGACGCCAGCTGCGACGTCTCCGCACAAACAGGGTCGGGTGACCGCGTCCGCTCAACATCGCTTGCGGATGCTGCAGTTGGCGCTGGGCGGA
>JAGQPK010001218.1 GCA_020426755.1 Planctomycetales bacterium | reverse complement strand
GTGCGTCCCGACAAGGATTATCTGATCGAGATGTCGCCCGGGGAGACTCGCCAGGTGCTCGCTTACCAACGTGACCGGGACATCTTGCTCACGCCCAGCGAAAAGGCCAGCGGCACAGCGCCAGAACGACAGATTGATCGCCAACTGCAGGCGGCACTCAGCTACTTGGAATCCAAGACGGAAGCTAAATAACGCCGCATGAATCTGCTCATTCTCGAAAGTACCTGTGATGAAACGGCGGCAGCCGTCGTCAACGATGAATTCCAGGTGCTCGGAGCGGCCGTCGCGTCGCAAGATGAACTACACCGACAATTTCAAGGCGTCGTGCCGGAAATCGCCGCTCGCGCCCACGTCGAACGCATTCTGCCTATCATCGATCTGACGCTTAGTCGCGCAGGGATTACGCTACAGCAAATCGATGCGGTTGCGGTGGCCAACACGCCAGGCCTCGCCGGGTCACTCGTCGTTGGTCTCGTCGCCGCCAAGACGCTCTGCCTCACCTTGGGTGTGCCACTGATCGCCATCAATCACGTGCACGCCCACCTCTACGCCTGCCAACTTGAGGCAGCGAAGCCCGTGTTTCCCGCCGTGGGGCTGGTTGTCAGCGGCGGCCACACGACGCTATTCGATTGTCAATCATCGGCCGAGTTCAACGTGCTGGGGGGCACGATCGATGACGCTGCTGGCGAAGCGTTCGACAAAGTAGCGAGTATGCTCGGACTGCCATATCCCGGCGGACCGGTGATCAGCCGCTTGGCACGCAGCGGCAATCGCCGCGCCCACAGTTTCCCACGCTCCTTCGCCAAGGAGCCCCGTCGCCTGCAATTCAGCTTCAGCGGTCTAAAAACGGCCGTCCGCTACGCGCTGGTCGGTCCGGGAAAGCCCGACTTCTCGCAGGTGAAACTCTCTGAGCAACAACTGGCGGATCTCGCGGCTAGTTTCGAGGAAGCCGTCGTCGAATGCCTGGTCGCCAAAGCACGCCACGCACTCGCTCACACCGGACACCGACGGTTGTGCGTCGGCGGCGGAGTGGCCGCCAACACGCGGTTGCGCGAACTACTGCACGAAGCGGCGGTTGCCGACGACTTCGAACTTCATATCGCCCCACCCACGCTCTGCACCGACAACGCCATCATGGGTGCGATCGCCATCGAACGCTGGCGCGCCGGGAAACTCGAAAGCCTCGACCTGGATATCGTGCCCGGACTGATGCGGTGAGGGGGAATATCGAATATCGAATATCGAATGTTGAATGTTGAATGTTGAGTCAGTTCGCCGCAACGCGTTAGCGTCGGTTTGTCCTGCCGCTGACGGTGCAGGACTTAGGAATGATTCATTTCGATTTCGGAATTCGAAATGAATCATGACGAGACCGTAAAGCTCCTAGTCCTCGCGGCGTGACCTTGCGAATAAGCTGAGTAAGCTCGCAAGCAGCGGCAGCATTCCGCTGGGTTCCGGCACAGAAATGACGGCTGCTCTGGGCCCGCGTTCGTAACCGCCGTCCTGAAACGCTAGGACCAAGTCACCCGTTGTGAACTCGCCGTCCCCATTCCAGTCACCGGTTGACCAGAAAGAGTTACCAATGATGTCGTCCTCGTATTCTCCGGCCTGGAACACGTTGATGAGGTCGGAACTACTGAACTCGCCATCGAGGTCGGCGTCGCCAAAGAAAGTGTTTCTCAGGTCGTGTACCCAAAGTCTGATGTCGTCTGCAGTCACCTGGTGATCACCAGTTAAGTCAAAAATGTCACCGTTGGTACGAACGGCTGCATTCAGAATA
>JAGQPK010001217.1 GCA_020426755.1 Planctomycetales bacterium | reverse complement strand
CCATCGTCGTGAAAAAAGGCCACGTAATGGCCAGGTTCGCGGCGTCCCAACAAACTGCTCATGACGACAATGCCGCCCCACTCACCAGCCGGCTTCAGATCGCTCCATGTCGCACCGTCATCTTCAGAAACCGCCAGCCGGGCCGGATACAAACCTGACCAGACGATCAGACGCTTGCGGCCAGCCTGGTCCATGACGCGATGAATCGTCGGCGTCTCGAGGCTTGTCGCCCAACTGGCGGGCACTGGCAGACGATCGCTCCACGTCAAACCGCCGTCCCTACTCCGCTTGCAGAGGATCGCACCTCTACCATGTCCCTTGGGATACACGGTCAGAATTGTGCGTTGATCTTCCAGCAACACAGTCGTCGGATGGCCCAAGTACTGGTTGGCCTCACGATCAACAATCGCTTGTCGTTCGACTTGCCCTGAGAGATCAATCAGCGGAATCGAATAGCCACGCGAAACTGGGATGTCATCGGCGCTGACGTTTTGGATGGTCGTTACAACACAGAGGCACGCCAGAAATCGTAGCAGTCGGCCCAGCGGTTGATGCGCTAACATCGCGTTTCTCCTGATCTGATTGTCGCCAGCCTTGTTGGCAGGAGCTTGCCAAGCGGTCGTGCGTTCGTCAAATTACGCTGACAACAAATCACGTACTTACCCAAACGGTCTGGACCATTATGAGCAAATTGCACGGACTGATCGCCGCACCTCACACACCGTTTCACGAAGATGGCCAACTTAATCTTGAGCCCATCGAGAAGCAAGTCGGACGGCTGTCCTCGACGGGCCTTATCGGCGCATTCGTATGCGGCACAACCGGCGAAGGACTGGCGTTGACGCTGGATGAGCGTCGTCAGGTTGCAGCGCGATGGGTCGACGCCGCTCAAGGCAGCGGTTTGCGAATCATCGTCCACGTGGGCGCCGCCGCCGTCGCCGACGCTTGCGAACTGGCCCGACACGCTCAGTCAATCGGTGCTGACGCAGTGGCCGCGCTGGCCCCCTGCTACCATCGTCCAGCCTCAATTGAAGCGCTAGTGTCCACGTGTCAGCACATCGCCGGCGCTGCCCCCGACCTCCCCTTCTATTACTATCACATCCCCAGTATGACCCAAGTCAATCTGTCGATGGCACAGTTCATTCCGGCCGCTCGCGAGGCCATTCCTAGCTTCGCCGGCTTGAAGTATACGCACGACGATTTTATGCAGTTGCAGGAGTGCTTGGCGATTGCCCGTGGTGAGTTGGATATTCTGCACGGCTTCGATGAACTGCTATTGGCGGGTATGACGTTCGGACTGCGCGCCGCTACTGGCAGCACTTACAACTTCGCGGCCCCCTTGTACCTGGACCTGATGGCCGCTTTCCAGCGACAAGATCTTGTCACCGCAGCCGCTCGTCAACAAACGAGCGTGCAACTGATTCGACTCCTAGCACGATTTGGCTTTCCGGCCGCCTGCAAAGCGATGATGGAACTGACTGGCATCCCCTGCGGACCCGTCCGGATGCCACTTGCAAGTCTGCAGCCGGAGCAAAAAAAGCTGTTGCACGAGCAAGTCGAGTCGGCAGGTCTGGTAAACTGGCTGAGCCGCGACGTTTGATAACCAGCCGCTTTCCCTGCCGCCAATCGATCAATCACACACATTTGCCTGATCTCTCCTGATATATGGAGTGCCGCGATGAAATGCTTCGCCTCCCGGCCGTTTGCCTTTCGATTATTTCTCTCGCTAGGCGTCACGCTGTGCCTCACGCTATATGTCAGCACGCCAGCCAGCGCTCGCCC
>JAGQPK010001216.1 GCA_020426755.1 Planctomycetales bacterium | reverse complement strand
TTGGACACCTGGGCGGATCGAGTTCCTCAGCGACGGTCGGCGGAACACCTGCGTCCGGCTGTTCGAGATATTGCTCGAGCCTGCGCGAGACTTTGTGGAAACGGTGGGCCAGTTGGTTTGAATAGCGCAGCAAATCAATCCACTGCCCGTCGACCTTCGCCTGAAGCAGTCCAGAGCCGACGCCTGAAGTGGTGCGGAACGACTCGAACTCGTCCCAACAACGCTCCACGATTTTTCCGGCGCTGTGCTCTTCCACGATCAGCAACACGTTTTTCGCGGCAATCAGCCAATGTCGCTGTGCGTGACCCACCAACGACACGTCGGTGTCGACGATCAACCAACCGTCGCGAACGTTCATGCCAGCGTCATTCAAGCGAGTGACGATCTGGTCGGGCAATGAATTCATGTGAATCAATGCTACGGCACCTTGGCTGTCAGTGTTTCCGCCGGCACCAAGGTCATGACGTGAGCGACCTTCAGCGTTGCGTAGGTGTCGGTGTAGGAAACGAGGGTGAGTCGACTGAAGGTCGCATAATTAATCCAAACATCGATGAATTTTCAAGCGGCATGAGACCGGTCCGCGATTCGCAGAGGGTTACTCGCTGATCATCGATCGAATGATTACGATGACGCAGGGGCAAATCTCAGGGCAGAAACTGCAACGGTTAAGTTATGGACAATCAGGAAGACACTCACGCGGAAGCGACAGCGGCGTCAAAGTCGTTGCCACGGAACGTCAAGTTGCTGGCCTGGGCAAGCTGTCTCAATGACATCGCTAGCGAGACAATTTTCCCACTTGCGCCACAGTTTCTGTTGGAGACGCTGGGCGGCGACCGTCGCTTTCTGGGGTTGATCGAAGGCGTCGCCGATTCGACCGCCAGTCTGCTCAAGTTGTGGTCGGGGGCCTGGTCGGATGCGGTCGGGTCGCGGCGCGGCTTCGTACTGTTTGGCTACATCCTGGCCGCCGTGGTACGCCCGCTGACCGGAGCGATCACGGCCCCTTGGCAGATGCTCGCGATCCGTACGTCGGACCGCATTGGCAAGGGCATTCGCACGGCGCCGCGCGACGCGATGATCGCCGACTCGGCCTCCGCAGACCAGCGCGGCCGCGCGTTCGGCTTTCATCGCGCGATGGATCATTTGGGGGCGGCAATCGGTCCCGTGTTAGCGACCGTTTTCCTTTGGTTGTGGCCCGGTGAATTGAGATGGCTGTTCGCGTTGACGTTGATTCCGGGCCTGATGGTCGTCGCACTGCTGGTACTTGGCCTCAAGGAGCCGCCCGTCCGCAGCCGCGCCGCCAAGCCATTCGCCTTCTCGCTACGACCGTTCGATCATTCGTTCCGCTGGTTCCTGCTGACGATCGTCGTCTTCACGCTGGGAAACTCCAGTGACGCGTTCTTGCTGGTACGCGCTGCCGAGGTGGGGTGGCCCACCGCCGCGCTGCCGATGTTGTGGTTTGGTTTTCATTTGGCCAAAAGCGCGGGCAACTGGGCGTTTGGAGCGCAGGTAGATCGTCGTGGAGCGCGCCGCCCCATGATTTTGGGGTGGGCGATTTACGCTGTCGCCTACGTCGGTTTCGGATTGGCCGGTTCGGCGTGGCAGATTGCCGGCTGCTTCTTGTTGTATGCCGTCCATTACGCTTTGGTTGAGCCCGCCGAGAAAGCTTGGGTTGCCCAGCTTGTTGACGAGCAGCAACGTGGTCTGGCATACGGCTGGTTCAACTTTGCGATTGGCATCGCCGCGCTGCCCGCCAGTTTGCTGTTCGGCTGGATCTACCAAACATGGG
>JAGQPK010001215.1 GCA_020426755.1 Planctomycetales bacterium | reverse complement strand
GTTGCGGTTCCGTCCCCCTGCCCCCTCCCGGTGTCGAACTGCGTGAAGTGGAGGCCATCGACGGGACGGGGAACTACGCGCTTTTTGCTATCCTGAAATCTAAACTGAGTACCATTAGGCGTTAGCCGCGGTTCTTCACGAGTTAGCCACGGTTCTCGGTATTGGATGGACTGCCGACGCTTGCGCGTTGCGGCGAACTGTCCAACGTTGCGCACGAACTGCGCCAACGCCGCGCCGAACAACATCACGCTGTCGCGTTCACTTCGCACTACGGGACGAGTTCAATCCTGGCGTCGCGGCCGTTGCCGGATTGGTCTTTGACTACGTCAGCTTGAACGTCGGCAAAGTCGTATAGCAACACCGTGTTGGCATCCGATTCCAGTTTCGACTCGGGAACGAACTGTTGGTCGTAGCGAACGACGCTGGAGATCTTCAGCGAGCGGATCATGCCGTAGGTGATGCGTTGACCAAAAGCGATGCGTTGCCCCACTGTCGTCCCGATCACGAACGGTGAACGGTCGGGATCAGGACTCAGCTTGGGCATTGCCCCCGGATCAGATGGCGTACCGTTAGTGAAAAATTGCTGATGATTCTTGTCGAAAACGAAGGCGATATGCGTCCATTCCCTGCCGGGCATTATGCGGAGACGCACATCTTCCGGCGCAAACCACCGGCGTAAGCGGGGCCATGTGTAGTCAATTGTTAGCCCGTTCATGGTATTGACTTGGCCCTGTCGAAAGACCGCGCCATCCCAAGCGCTGATCCACGCTTCGATTGTCATTCCGTCGTATTCGCTTACGGGGATGTGAGGTCCAACGATCCTTTCGTGTCCGTTGACGATCTTGCACGACCGTGCTTCGTCCGACATTTCGCGGCACTCGTCATAGAGACGTTGTGCCTCATCAATGTCACCGGATTCTTGTGTAACAAATGCCAGTTGAAAGTGAAATTGAAGAGTGGTCTCACTCTGTTGTTCGGCAATCAGATACCAGTACCGCGACTTTTCCCACAGTTGGCGATTCGCATAGCCTTGAGCGATCATCTGAGCTACATCTGCGGGCAGATTTGGCAAGTTCTGATAGGCGTCTTCGATGAGTTCCGCGCGCCAATCGAGTGGGCCAGGCGCGACGATCCAGTTTGCTAACGCTTGAAATGTATCCGCGTTCTCGGCCGGATTGGCAAACCGAGTTGACATCCAACGACGAAATGCCAGTCTTGACGAGTTGCCGTTCGCTTCCACGGATTGATTTGTCGGATTGAGACACACGACGCGAAAGCCGTAACTGCGCGACACTTTACTCGCTTGGTCGACATGGCGCCGACCGGAGAACAGATCCCACGTCCCCGAGTCGAAGCCGCCGCCGCGTAAGTTACGGAACTGTGATGCGAGCGTGCCGATCGGATCTATTTGCCTGGAAACCGGAGTTGCTGACTTTCGATAGTCGGTAGCGCACCACTCCCACATGTTGCCCAACATGTCGAACACACCCCAAGGGTTAGGCAGCTTGTTGCCGCCCTGTTCGGGATTGAGTGCCACGATGTTCGCGACGTGAATCAGATTCCCCGCCGCCTCGTCGCCCGTGATGTAACTCGTTGCAGTACCGGCTCGGCAAACATATTCCCATTCGGCATCCGTCGGCAAGCGGTAGCCGTCTGCGTCACGGTTGATGCTCCACGTGGCACCAGACATTCGATAACACGGCAGCCTACCGTGCTGTAGACTTAGCCAATTGCAGAAGCTGACCGCTTCAATCCAGTTAACGGCCGCCGGGTACTCGTCACTCTGGCA
>JAGQPK010001214.1 GCA_020426755.1 Planctomycetales bacterium | reverse complement strand
AAGTGTTCTCCGTCAGAATATCGTGGCCTTCACTGAGAATCGTGTCGAAGACAGCGCGAAGTTTGACACGATCCAGGGGGAACTCGAGCGGCACTTCACGCGGCGTTTCGTAGAGCACTTCGCGATTGCGTCCGTATGAGACGAGATGCATGAATGCTCGCACGCCTTTTTCCGGCGACGAATAGGTCGGGATTCCCGCGGCGTTGAAGTGCTCGATGCCGGCACGCACGCTGCCGCCGCCCATCCAGGCAGCCAGTAACGGTTTCGACGTGTGCTTTGCCGCAGCAATCACTGCTTCCGCTGCGGCGGTCGGATCCGTCATCGCTTGCGGAGAAAGTACGACCAAGACGCCGTCGACCGTTGGATCTGCTAACACCGTTTCTACGGCAACAGCGTATCGCTCTGGCGGCGCGTCCCCCAACACATCGACGGGATTGCTGTGCGACCAAGCGGCAGGCAGATGTCCGTTCAGCTTCTGAATCGTTTCAGGTGTCAGTTGCGCCAACTTGCCCTGTCGGTCCAACAGCGCGTCGGTCGCCATCACGCCCGGTCCGCCGGCATTGGTGACGATTGCTAAGTGTGGACCATGCGGCACTTTCTGGCGTGCAAGCAACTCGGCACAATCAAACAGGTCGTCAACCTCGAATACCCGCACGATACCGGCGCGGGCGAGCGCCGCTTCGTAAACGCTATCGACGCCGGCCATCGCGCCCGTGTGCGATGCTGCGGCTTTGGCGGACTCGGCAAAACGGCCGGCCTTGTAGGCAATGATCGGTTTGTTGCGCGTGAACACGCGCGAGGCCGACATAAAATCGCGTGCCTCATTCACTGACTCGACGTACAGGATAATCGACTCCGTGTGGCCGTCGTTATCGAAGTAGTCAATCAGGTCCGCGATGCCCACATCCATCATGTTGCCAACGGACACGAAATGCGAGAATCCAATCTGTTCTTGAATTGCCCAATCGAGCACGGAAGTACAGAGCGCACCCGACTGGGAAATAAATGCCACATGCCCTTTGGGTGGCATCGCTTGGGCGAAACTGGCATTTAGCGCTGAGTGTGGCGCGATCACTCCCAAACAATTCGGGCCAACGATCCGCATGCCATCGAATGATTTTTGTGCGTCCGCCAATTCGGCCTGCAGAATTTGACCGGCCTCGTTCGCCTCACGAAATCCGGCGGAGAGGATGACCAGACCCAAAATCCCGGCCTCGCCACATTGTCGCACGATGTCCGGCACCGTCTTCGCGGGCGTGCAAATGACCGCCATGTCGATTTCGCTCGGCAAGTCAGCAACTGACCGAAAGCACGGCATGCCGTTGATTTCCTCGTACTTGGGATTCACGGGGAATATGTCCCCCGTGAATCCGCCTGATGTGAGGTTCTGTAGAACGGTGTGACCGACGCTGCCTGCCTGCTTGCTGCCGCCGATGACTGCCACGCTCTGGGGTGTAAAAATTCGATGTAGGTTGAGGACTGGCATTGCTAACGGATTCCCTACTGACTGCTTTCCACTGCGAAAGACGCTTATCTACAAAGATGGCTCAGATAATATCAAACGTCGGACGACGAGGACATGGACATTAGAGATCATCGTCGCTCATCGCTAGCACTCTCACCATGGCCTGCGCCCTCACGCCGCAGTTCAGTTCGCCGCACTTTAGGACGCCGCACTCTAGTTCGCCGCCACGCGCTAGCGTCGGTTCTGTCCCGGCGCAGCAGTTGATTTCGGAATGATGATTTCAGATTTCTGATTGAGGAACGTCGCGCCCCGAAGTTTGCGGTCT
>JAGQPK010001213.1 GCA_020426755.1 Planctomycetales bacterium | reverse complement strand
AAGATCGGAACGTTGCAGGAGCGGGGCGGAGATCGTACGGCCGCCCTGCAATCGCACCGCAAGGCGTTGGAACTGTTCACGGCGTTGCAACAAACCGAGCCGCTGAATATCGAACATCAGCGGCATCTCGGCCTTTGCCAAAATAACTTGGGGCAGATTTACAGCGAGACAGGTGACCTGACGGCGGCGAGAGCTGCCTTTGATGCAGCGCTCGCCTGGCAAGAGGCGCTCGTCGCTGCTGATGCTGACCCTGTGTATCGCTCTGACCTCGCGCTCACGCAGAACAATCTGGCTCTTTTAAATTTCAAAATGGGGCAGTCGCAACAAGCGATTTTGCTACTCGAACAAGCGATCCGCACGCAACGCGAGCTAATACGACAGCGGTCAGAACGGCGCGACGACGTGGCCCAGTTGGGCACTTTTTATCTGAACCTCAGCGGTATGCTCGCCGAGACCCAGCCGGAATTGGCGCGGCAATGGAGCGAGGAAGCGTTATTCGAGTTTCAACGGCTCAACGAACTCGAACCAGCTTCGCCGGCGCATCTGCGACGGATCGCATCGGTCTTGAACCAATTGGGAATGCTGCAATCACGCGCAGGTCAATACAAAGATGCAGTCGAGTCGCATCGCAAGGCTCAACAAATCCTGCAGCAACTGCATACGGCGGCGCCGCTTGAAACTGACTATCGAGCAGACTTGGCGCTGACGTGGAATAGTCTCGGCAGTATCCTGAATCAACTGCGTGATTTCCCTGCCGCAGCGGCATGTTTCGAGCAGGCGGTGCAGTTGCAAGCAGGACTAGCAGAGCAATTGGCCGATGATGTTGAAGTGCGTAGCACGCTGGGCGGCATGTACAACAATCTGGGAGTGGCTCGTAAAGAAGCCGCTCAGTTCGATCTGGCCGCGGAAGCCTTCGTTAACGCGATCGACGCACAGCAGACTGCCTGGCGGGCTCGGCCCGAAAACCCTCGGTACCGTGATTTCTTAAACAACCATCAGTACAACCAGGGCGATGTGCTCCGCCAACTCGGCCAAGGCGTGCGGGCCGCGGAACTGGCATTGCAACGTGGTGAGTTGTGGCCGGAAGATCCTCGTCGTCTGCAATCCATCGCCAGCGAACTGGCGATGGATGTGGCCGTCATGCGGCGGCAGGGCGTGGACGCGGCAACCTGCCAGCGGTGGGAGGAGACGATTCGCGAGACACTCCGAAAGGCGGGGCGGCATGGATTAAAAATCTCCGATGTCAACGATCTGCCCGAGCCACTCAGAGGTTTAAAGTCCATCCGGGAGCTGAGGGAGCTCTGGAAGTGAAACGGGACCTGAACATTGTCGCGACGCAGGCCAGGAAAGTGACGTGGATGCGTGCAGGAAATTTGCGGCATTTGAGCTCCATTGGTACAATCCGCATCAGGGAAACGTCTTGTCGGAATGTTGACGAATGCTGTCACGAATCTTAACTCTTCGCCTCGCTTCTCGCGCCAATCGTCTGCTACGCCACGGTAGCGATGCGCGCCGACGGTTGTCGGTCGAATCGTTAGAGGGACGACGACTGTTGTCGGTGAGCCGTCAAGTTTGGAGTGGCCTCCGGCAGCAGGGCGAAGTAGCGCACGTCGACGTTCGCACGCTGTCACGCGGTGATGAATTGCGTGAGACGCTCGGCCCACGCGAGCCGTTGGGGACGCTCACCAAGTTATCCGGCAACAAGGATTCGGTAAGTCCCTTGCCGGGCACGTTCTTGCGAGGCAGCGAAGTAACGCGACGCCCGTTGGTTGCGATCGATCTCAAGCAGAC
>JAGQPK010001212.1 GCA_020426755.1 Planctomycetales bacterium | reverse complement strand
GATTGACCAATAATCGGCAACTCAACCAACGCACGCTCGGGCTGCTGACGACGTGCATCGTCGAACCCTTCGCCAAGCAACGTACCTTCCCGCTGAATCTTGTCCTGCAGGTCGATGATGCCCTGAATGAGCTGCTCCGGACGCGGCGGGCAACCGGGAATGTACATATCGACCGGGATGAACCGATCAATTCCTTGCACGACGCAGTAGGTATCAAATACACCACCGGTCGACGCACAAGCGCCCATCGAGATGCACCACTTCGGCTCGTTCATCTGCGACCAGATTCGCTGCAGCACCGGCAACATCTTCATCACGACACGGCCGGCGACGATCATCAGGTCGCACTGACGCGGGCTAAACCGAAACACTTCGGCACCGAATCGGGCCAAGTCATGTCGGCTCGCACCGGTCGCCATCAACTCAATCCCGCAACACGCGGTTGCGAACGGCATTGGCCACAAACTGTTCTTGCGGCACCAGCTCGCCAGCTCATCCAGGCGGCTGACCATCACGTTGTCCGGCAATTGTCCCGGAGTCAGAGTTTGGGAATCTAGCGCCACTTGAGCACCCCCTTCCGCCATTCGTACACCAGGCCTGCCACAACTAACGCCAA
Source organism: Planctomycetales bacterium (assembly GCA_020426755.1). Classification (GTDB taxonomy): domain Bacteria; phylum Planctomycetota; class Planctomycetia; order Pirellulales; family Pirellulaceae; genus JAGQPK01. The sequence goes on along the minus strand of JAGQPK010001212.1, from coordinate 1,178 downwards.
GAAAAACAACACGCCCGCGAAGACCAGCGAGCGATCAGCGACCAGCGAATCCGCGACGGCTTGATCCACCCCTTCCGCGTGCCGACTGGCGACGGCCCAGGGGTAAATGAATAAGAGCTCGACGTCAAACAAGAGAAACGCAATGGCCACCAAATGAAACCGCACGTCAAAGCGACGTCGAGTATCATGAATCGGATCCATCCCACTCTCATAGGGCATCCGCTTGACCGCACTCGACCGGCTCGGGCCAATCGCGGCGCCGACTACCAGCATTCCCACCGCCACGGCCAGCGCTGCCGCCGCGCAGAGCAAGAGAGGCATAACTCCCATGAACGCAATCCCTTAGTTGCACCGATATGACGAGGTCGCCGACGACTTTGTGAATAATATCACAAGCACCAATCAGAAAAAACCCGACGTTGTGTCGAGCGATACGGCATCGTAGTGGTCCCCATGGAGCTGGTCAAGCAGGCCCGCTAAACTGCGCTCCAGTGTCGCGCCGCATTTTCGTGACCTACGCCCTCTCACCCCCGTTCGTTTCCGCCATGAACCTCAACGTCATCGAATTAACGCAGCAGTTGGTGCGCATCCCCAGCCTCAATCCAATGGGCCGCACCGTGCTGGGCCCAGAATTCCTGGAGACTCGGCTTACCAATCACTTGCAACAGCTAGCAGAGTCGCTCGGTTTTCCCTGCGAACGTCACACCGTGCTGCCAGGTCGCGACAACTTAGTCGTAGGACTCCCCAATCGCAGTGCCCTGGCCGCTGCGGCGCCAATCATCCTGCTCGAAGTTCATCAAGACACGGTACCGGTCGACGGCATGACCATCGATCCGTTTGCGGGCGAGCTGCGTGACGGCCGGATTTGGGGCCGCGGAGCCTGCGACGTGAAAGGCGGCATGGCGGCGATGTGGTGCGTGATGGAACAGCTAGCGCGCGACCCGGCCGCCCGCGACTTGAATGTCGTGCTGGCGTGCACGATCAACGAGGAAAATGGCTTTGACGGCATTCGCCACGTCTGCCAGCTCTGGCAACACAATCGCTCAGCTCTGCTACCCCGGCCGCCTCACTGGGCGATTGTGGCAGAGCCAACGGAACTTGATGTCGTCGTGGCCCACAAGGGAACAGTTCGTTGGCGCTGCCGAACGACGGGAAAAGCAGCACACAGTTCAAACCCG
>JAGQPK010001211.1 GCA_020426755.1 Planctomycetales bacterium | reverse complement strand
TCGCCGACCTCTTGGAAGGCTGCGTCGGTCAAGCGAGCTATCTGCGAGGCGTTTAGTGGTACTGCACCGGCGCGCTGCATGGCAGACATCATGGCGTCAAACACCGGACCGACGACAAAGACTTCCTTCTCGGCGATGCACAACAGATTGTTGTCATACGATGCACCGGCGATCATCGCGCGGGCCGCTCGATCCAAGTCCGCTGTTTCGTCGACGACGACGGGCGGATTACCTGGCCCGGCGACGACGGCACGCTTGCCCGAGTTCAGTGCCGCACGCGCGACTGCGGGCCCACCCGTCACACAGATCATGGCAATGTCGCGGTGGCGAAAGATGGCGTCGGCCGTCTCCAGCGTCGGCTCGGCGATTACGCAGATCAGATTGTCGATGCCGACATCTTGCGCGATCGCTTGATTGAAGCGTCGCACGCCTTCGGCTGCGACCTTCTTGCCGCTTGGATGCGGATTCACGACCAGCGTGTTGCCGCCGGCAATCATGCTGATCGCGTTGCCGGTGATTGTCGGTAACGAGTGCGTCACGGGTGTGATGGCGCCGATCACGCCGAACGGAGCGTGTTCAATGACCGCCAGGCCGTGGTCACCACTGAAGACCTCACTTCGCATGAACTCGACGCCAGGCGTTTTCTGACCAAGCGTGCGCAGCTTTTCGATCTTGTGCGTCAAACGACCGATCTGCGTTTCATTCATTTCCATCGTGCCCAGCTCCACCGATTGGTCGATGGAGATTCGGCGGATGTGATCGATGATCCGCTTGCGGTCCTCCTTGGGACGCCGACTCAGTTGTTCGAAGGCCTCGCGGGCGGCTGCGACGGCTTCTTTGACGCAGGTGAACACGCCATGCCGGCCATGGAAGCTGGCTGGAGTTGCATGCGCTGACTTGCCGACTTCCGCCAGCACGCGCGTAATCACGGAACGAATCAGTTGTTCATCGACTTGCATCGGAAATATCTCTGCGCTTAAGTTGAATCGCGATCGTAAACATTGAGGTCGCCGACACGGACGTTGTCGACGATGCCAATGACAACCGTGTCGATCGGCAGTTCTTTGGTTTCAGGAGTGAGTCGGGCGCTGGAGCCCTGTGTGATCAGCACGAATTCGCCCGGGCCGGCACCTAACATGTCGACAGCGACGAACGTGCGACCGGTCGTGATGAGTTGCTTGCGGTCCTGTGGATCCAAGCGATACGGTTCCACCACCAGTAGTTTGTAGCCGGTCATGTTGCGCACCTTTTGAGTGGCGACGAGTGAGCCGGTGACTTTGGCGACGAACATGTGCAGTTAGCCTTGTAATAGTGCCATCGTTTGGCGAGCGACGACCAGTTCTTCGTTCGTAGGCAAGATCCAGATTTGAGCTCGACTGGCGGCGGAGTGCAGGGACGTTTCACCCTTGGCCGCGCCGTTTTTCTGTTCGTCGAGTTCGATGCCCAGTTCCTGCAAGTTGGCACAGACCGCCTGACGAATGCCTCTGCCGTTCTCGCCAATTCCGCCCGTGAAGACGATCGCGTCGACTCCACCGAGCTCGACAAGCAAGCCGCCCAGGTAGCGTCGGATCTCGCTGGTGTACACGTCGAGTGCCAACTGCGCGTCAGTGTTGCCCTGCTGCGCTGCCTCTTCGAGATCGCGGATGTCACCACTGACGCCGCTGATCCCCAGGAGTCCGCCGTGTTGTCCTAGCCACTCAAGCAACTCTGTTTGCGACTTGCCCGTACGTTCCATCAGTAATGGAATTGCGAATGGGTCGAAATCACCGACGCGGTTGTTTTGAGGCAAACCTGTTTGTGG
>JAGQPK010001210.1 GCA_020426755.1 Planctomycetales bacterium | reverse complement strand
CCGACGGTGCGAATGAACTGGGTATCGCAGAATCTATGTCGTTGGTGCCACTGATCGCTAGGGCAAGGGATCATCTGCAGTCTCTTGCTGAGATAGAATACAACTGGCACGACAGTTTCTTGTCACGACTTGCAGAGCACTTAGATGCTTTGCTGGAAACGTGTGGCGGCCAATGTGCTGGCGTGCTAAGCCACGGTGATTTTGGACCTTGGAACGTGACGGTCGCCACTGTGGATGGCGTGGACCGTTGCACTGTATTTGACTTCTACTGTGCGGGCAGGCAATCGCGTTGGCTGGATGTTGCCAACGTCCGATCATATCTAGAATTTCTGCAATTGAGTCCGAGCCTAAATGGCCGACGACTGGGACAGCTGCGGGATGCGTTCATGTCAGGCTATGGTCAGGCCTGGCCGCAAGGTTGCTCGGAGGCGGCAATCTGTTTATCGTATCAACGATTGTGTCGCTTGGTAGATCTCGCACACCGTGGTCCCGTGGGCCGGTTGGGCAAATGGCGTTGGTCCCAGGCGATGCAAAACTGGTGTGGGCTGCTGCTCAAGGAAATGAAGGAAAGTCGAAAGGAGTCGCAGCAACGATGAGTCACTCAGCGTTTCGTGTGGGCATCATTGGTGCGGGGGCTATCAGTCCCTATCACTTGCAAGCTTTAGGCCGAGTGGGTAATGCACAAGCTGTCGCGGTTTTCGACACCGATCGGCAGCGTGCCACTCAGTTGGCATCGGAGTATCGAATTCCATCGGTGTGCGATCGGCTGGAACAACTGCTTGATCAAGTCAACGTCGTCCACATCTTAACACCTCCGGCTACGCACGCTGAATTAACGGTCGCGGCGTTGATGGCGAATTGTGACGTCTTTGTCGAAAAGCCACTGGCAACGTCGGTTGAGGCCTGTGATCAGATCCGTGATGCGGCAAGTTTGGCGAAGCGTACGGTTGGCGTTGATCATTCGTTATTGGCTGATCCTTTCACGCTACGGGCCAAGCGGTTGGTTGATGGCGGCAAGATCGGTCGTGTGCTCTCGATGCAGATGCAGCGGAGTCAGGATTATCCCGAGTACTTGGGCGGTGCGTTGGGCGAAGCAGTCAAAGGCGGTGATCCGTTTCGTGACCTCGGCGTGCATGCGCTCTACCAGTGCGAACAGTTCCTGGGGCCGATCGTTGATGTTACGGCCAGATTTGCGCGACTGGGGCAAGATCCACTAATTCACTTCGATGATTGGCACGCGACGATTGAATGTGAACGCGGTGTGGCCCAATTGCAGCTCTCCTGGCAAACGCGGCCGTTGCGTGATGTGGTCTATCTGTTTGGCACGGCCGGCACGATTAAGCTCGATCGCTTTGGTATGAACGTGACATGTGTGCGCTCGCTACCAGGGCCTGAACATGGCCAGCGAGCGATTAACACCGTATGGGAAAGCACTCAAGCTGCTGTGCAAGTGCCTTGGAACTTGGGACGCGTGGCCGTGGGTAGCTTGCGTCGTTATCACGGATTGCAGGCGATGGTGGCTGAGTTCTACGATGCACTGACACATAAGCGTCAGCCGTTGGTCGGAGTCGAGTCAGCCCGACGCGTCTCGGTGTGGTTGGAGCAGGTAGCCAACCTGGCCGACCAGGAGAAGGTAACGCAGGCCAGCGGTAACCAACCGATGTCACTTTCCGCGCCGACGCTGGTGACAGGCGGCACGGGCTTCATTGGGCGTCATTTGGTGCGGCGTTTGGTGGCTGAAGGACGCTCCATTCGCTTGCTATGCCGCTCAGTGCCACAAGAGTGTGCAGGGAATCCTCACATC
>JAGQPK010000120.1 GCA_020426755.1 Planctomycetales bacterium | reverse complement strand
CATCTGTGAACCGCCGAAGCCACGATTCACGGCTTGCAGCTTTGGCATGTGTTGCCTGAGATCCCACATGCGAATGCTGGAGCTGCCGGTAAACAGGATACAGCCCGGTGGTGGGGCCAGTTCGGAATCGAGTGACTCCAACTGCTCAATCTCATCTTCCCAACGTTCTGACGGATGCTCTTCCGCCTGAATACTGCTTGGGACCAGCGTGAGTATCGCCACAATGGCCAGAATCCCTGCGCGAATCGACAGCATTACCTAGCTCCCACGTTGCCACGCTCGCGGCGAGCACGAACTGCCGCCGTCGAAGATCCTGCAATTGTGCCGTAGTCTCGGTTACCGTGCAAGAGAATCCAATCGCCCGCGGACGACCCGCCCGAATTGAACACCGGCACATCCCCTGTAGATGTTGGGGGTGGTGCCGTGCGCTGAGGAAACACATCGCTGTGGCTAAACATCAACATGATCACCAACGCAAGCATCAACACTGCACATCCAGAAAGCCATTGCTATCGTGGCGTTGCTGTCACCCTTTGCAGACGAGACGACTTCAGCGAAAAGCGGGCACGTTCAGGAGCGCCAAGGAGAAAAGCCGCCAATTCACCTTGTTGTGTTTCTGTCAATGCAGTATCAGTACGCGACCTTGGTAGCTGGACTGGCCCCAAACAGGGAGCCATTCACGCACCCACGGACTCATTGTAGGAGCGTCAATTCCTTGTCACATCTCGCCGAACCTGAGCGTTGGAGGCGTCGTACAACCGGTATGATGGAACGCAACGCAAATTCATACATGATTGGTGTGCGACGGATCGCAGGCCGCATGCTGGTGGCATCTTTGCTACTCGTGCAACTGCCCTCTTTCGCCTTTGCACAATTCGGGTCCGGCGGATTCGGCGGCGCTCCTGGTGGCGCACCCGGTCCGAAAACTAAAGACAATAGCCGGCCTGAGTACCAAGCTCCAGTGTTCGAGAAACGCGAACGCGGCGAGCCAGTCGTTGGTGTCAAAATCGTCGGCAACCAAGTGCTGGAAGATGCGAAGATTCGCACACACTTGCAGACGCGGGTTGGTCGTGACTTCGATCCTGACACGGTTCGCGCCGACGTTCGTCGCTTGTCGTCGACAGGGATGTTTCGCAATGTGCGAACGTATCGCAAGCAGGTCGACGGCGGCGTCGAAGTAACCTATGAAGTCTTCGAGCTGCCGCTGATTCAATACTTGAAGTTTGTTGGCAACGACGACAGTTGGACTTGGACGGGGCGTAAAGGCCTTTCGGACAAGTCGCTGCGCAAGGCCGCTGAGCTGAAGGTGGGCGAGCCCCTGCAACGCTTCAAGGTCGAGGAAGCTCGTCGCAAAATTCAAGAGCTCTACCTGCAAAAGGGCTTCACTGAAGTACAGGTCGAAGTCATGGAAGGCCTGGAGCCGACGGACGAAGGCGTCGTGTTCTCAATTTATGAAGGTGCCAAGCAGCGCATCTACAAGACGGAATTCGTCGGCAACACGATTGCGACTGACGGACGCCTCAAAACCCAAATAAAGTCAAAGCCAGGCATCATGTGGCTCATCAAGGGCCAGGTCGATCTACAGCAGATTGACGAAGACAAGGATCGATTGACTGCCTATTATCGTAGTCTCGGATTCTTTAAAGCTCGTGTTGGACGCGATTTGGACTTTGGCGACGACGGCAAGTGGTTGACTGTTCGGTTTATCATTGATGAAGGTCCTCGCTACAAAATCCGTCAGGTGTCGATCGTTGGCAACGAAACGTTTGCTTCCGAGGCGTTGATGTCACGGCTGCAACTCAAGTCCGGCGACTATTTCGATGCTCGTCGTATGAACATGGATTTAAACGAACTGCGCGACGTGTATGGGAGCCAAGGCTACATCCATGCCGACGTGCAGGCAGATCCTCGATTCTTAGTTGAGCCGGGGACAATCGATTTGGTTTACGACGTCCAAGAGGGCGAGCAATTTCGCGTTGGCAAGATCATCGTCAACATTGCCGGCGATAATCCGCATACGCGACGCAACGTCGTTATCAACCGGATTTCACTGGCGCCAAACGACATCATTGACATCCGCGAGATTCGGGATAGTGAGCGACGACTCCGCTCATCGCAGCTCTTCGCCACTGACCCGGCGTCAGGCGCTGCACCCTCGATCGAAATACAATTGCCGGAGAACGCTGAGTTCGAGCTGAATGCCGATCAGCGGAATGAACCAGGGTCAAGTACACTGCGTTAACGACGCGGAACCTGTGTCAGCCACGAACGTGCAAGGAAGCCACGTGACGACCACGACTCGCTGCAATCATCGCTATCCAATCCTACTGGCATGCCTCATGTTCTGTGGCTGTGCTGGTTGGACCGGCGCTCAAAATCGTACGCTGGTTGACGCAGATCCTGTGTTGCCCAGTACACAGTATTCGCCGACCGTGCGCGGCCAACAGCAACCCGCCACGACGTCGACTCCGAAAGCTGTGGGCAGGCCGATTCCGGCACCAGAGACCTCAATCAAGTCCGGTACGCCGATTGACGCCGATTTGATTATCCGTGGACAACAGCCCGCGCCGTCGTATGGTGACGACGATTTCGAGTACGGTCGACGACCGCTGCCGGTGTCCGGTCAATATGCCGCCGAAAACGGGGCATCGCGTGCGAGCATGAGTGACAGTCAGGTGTCACCTGCACAGTACGGCTACTCGGCAACACCCGGCGATTACGGTGGCCCCGGTTATGGCGCGCCGGGTTACGCTCCTGATTACGCAACTGAATATGGCGGCGCGGAACCTCAACCGCCGATCGGCTATGCACTTCCGAATGGGATGGGACCAGAGTTTGCCGCAGGGCCCACGGACATGCCAGGCACGCAGCCCATGTCCGGTCGACTCGCCGACCTGATCGTCAACGTGCGTGAGCAACAAACGGGACGGCTGATGTTCGGCGTCGGTGTCAACTCGGATGCCGGCTTGACGGGCCAGATCGTGTTGGATGAGTACAACTTCGATTGGCGCCGCTTTCCGCGCGGTGTTGACGACATCATGAACGGCACGGCTTGGCGCGGCGGTGGACAACGCCTGCGTATCGAGGCCATTCCCGGTTCGCAATTGCAGCGGTACCTTGTCAACTTCACCGAACCCTATCTGTTCGACACGAACATCAGCCTCAATTTGAGTGGCTTTCTGTACGATCGCCAATACTACGATTGGGATGAACGACGCTTGGGCGGCCGTGTCGGGTTGGGCTACCGCTTGACGCCTAATCTTTCGCTCACCAGTGCCCTGCGAGCAGAGAGCATCGACGTTCACAATCCGCGCGTGCGTGGCGTCACCGAACTGGAAGAAGTGCTCGGCAGCAACTCGCTCTACAGCGGTCGCCTCGCGCTGACACAAGACACGCGAGATTCGGCCTTCGCCGCCACGGAGGGATACTACTTGGAAGTCGGCTACGAGCAGGTGTTCGGCACGTACAACTACCCGCGCGTGAACGTCGATTTTCGTAAGTACTACCTCTTGAACGAACGACCTGACGGATCGGGCCGACATGTGCTCGGACTGTCCTGGCAGGTTGGCATGTCGGGCAAAGAAACGCCGTTGTTTGAAAACTACTTTGCCGGCGGTTACTCAACGTTGCGAGGCTTTCGCTTCCGCAGTGCTGCTCCACAAAACGGCGGCATCTACGTCGGTGGCGAATTCAGTTTCCTCGGCTCAGCCGAGTACATGTTCCCCATCACGGCGGACGACATGTTGAAGGGCGTCGTGTTCTGTGACTACGGTACCATCGAGGAAAAGATCGAGTTCAATCAGGAAGACTTCCGCGTCGCGGTCGGTGCTGGGTTGAGAATCGCGATTCCTGCTATGGGCCCGGCGCCAATTGCTTTGGATTTCGCTGTTCCGATCGCACGAGAGCAAACGGACCGCATCCAGAACTTCAGCTTCTTCGTCGGTTTCGGACGGTAAGTGCTAACCCAGCTGGTCGCACGAGTTTGCTGTCCAGCGACGCGAGTAGGTTCGCCGAACGGCCCAGCCGCGGTTCCCGGTACTGGTTGCGTTGGCGCCGGGGCAGGAACCGACGCTAAAGCGTTGCGGAGAACGAAGTCGTGCTGTGGCGAACGACGTCGCGCTGTGCGGAACGAAGAACTGACGCCAACGCGTTGTCGTCATCGATCGACTAGCCGCTGGGATGCTCCAGTTCCCAGCCGAGCTGGAAGATTTCTTCGGCATCGAGCACCAACGTGTTGCTGGTGAACAACGCTTGTAGTGCCGCCTTGTGGATTTTCATCTTCGTGCCACCGACGCCGATGGCGCCGTAGCAGACGGCCCCCGAATCTTCTTTGGCGGTGTCCATCACACCGATTCCAGCGATGCCGACTGGCGGTACTGCATTTAAATCGATCGCCACGCGCAGCGATGTCGCCTGTTGACGCGTCGCTTCATTGAGTAGCTCGACGCCGGCAGCTCCGGCGGCAATGACGATACTTGCGCCGCTGAGTGCCTCGCCGGTGGACTCTGGCGAAGATGTCGCGACCGCATGCAATATCGCGTCGCTGCCGATGCGTTCGCCAATTGCGGTGCACGCTTGTTGGGCCCGAGCCAAGTCGCGCGATGCCACGCGTACTGTCGCACCTTGGCCGGCTAGGAGTCGCGCGGCGCGTTGCCCAACAGGCCCGGTCCCGGCCAGTACGAGTGCCGTAGCGCCCTTGAGCGGTGTGTGTCGCGCGGCGGCCAACACGGCGGCGGCCGCTGTCGTATTGGCTCCGTTCGGATCAACCATCACGGAAACACGCATCGGGCCGAAGAACGTCTTGCGCACTTGTTCCAACAACTGCTCCGCTGCCGAAACTTGATTGCCACCGATGAAGATGGCCGTGTGCTTCAGATCGCCAGGACCGCGCGTGAACATCGCGCCGTGCACCAAGCTTTGGACCGAAGTCGGCTCGACCGACGCATATTGAAGTAGTTGATCAACACCCGCATCTACGGCGACTACCGCGTCGAAGACGCTGGCGTGACGATCGGGATCGAGCTGAACAAGAATTCGTGCTTTTGACATTAGAGTATGCAGTTAGCACAATCAGACGACGCGTTGCGACAATTCGCTGTATGCCAGCTTCGATGTCGCAACACGCGATCTTAGTAAGCCCACATGCCATGATAAAACGGCATGTGGGCCTGATTGAGAAAGGGCGACTTAGAAGCCCTTGAACGGATGGCTTGCACTATCCTTGCGAGCCAGCATCTCGTCGACGGTCGGTTTGCCGCCCATCGCATTGGCCAGGGCCATCTTGGTTGCTTCGTAATTGTATTGATAGATCTTCTTGTCGTCGGCTGCTTCCCAGTGGATGAAGACGCCACAAGTGATCACGTAGTCTTCGCACTTGTCCTTGGGGATGACGCCATCGGCCACGGAATCGGCGACCGCTTGCGCTACGGCGGCTTGAGCGGGGCCGAACATCTGCACGGCTTGACGAGCACCCTTGATCGTGACCTTCGTCACCATGACAGTCGCCGGCTTGACGGCCAGGTTCGGCTCCAGCACGGCCAACAAATTCGAGTGACCGGCACTCTGACGAGCCAAAGCGTTGGCAAACGCAATGCCCGCCGGGCCGCTTTTGTCACCGACGATCAGGTCGATATGAGCGATTTCGTTTCCTTCGCCCACCAGGGCTTCACCAATAAACATCGACATAACTGTTTGCTCCAATACTTCGCGACTGTCAGACGTCGTAAGTCCAAATTCCAAATGAACCAAGAAGGTATCATAACAGAACGCGAATGCAAGGAGTTGACGTCAGGGCCGGGGCTGTTTGGAAAGCCAGTCACGCCAGGCTGCCGGATCGTTGCCAAGTGACTGACCGGTCAACTTTTCCAACCGGCTGGCAATGCGTGGAAAATCCTCTGGCGGGCGTTTTCCCAGCAGATTGGCAAGATAGATCGGATCGTCGACCAGCTTCAATTCCTGCACCAATTCGTCGGGGCCACGCTGCTGCTTGGCGTAGCCCTCCAAGATTCGTTGGGCACGCGACCGCAGTTCGAGCGACGCTGCGTCGTCTTCGAAAAGCTGTTCGAGTCGCGGCGCATACGCCTCGACATCCCGCGTGAGTTCCTGTGAGGCGGCCTCGCGTTTGGTGTAATCCAGCGAATCCAAGTCCGCAGTCAACCGAGCGAAGTTCGCTTCTACGTCAATCTCAGCAATCTCCAGCAATCGGACCACTCGATCGGCAATCGGCGGCTCGAAGCGTGTCGGCGGTTTGCCGATTCCGATCGCTGCAAACTCCTGAAGAAGATGCTCGAAGAAGTCCGTGTGCTCGGCGTATAAGTCAACGCACGAGTTCGCGCTGGCTGTTAACACTTTGTCGTCATAACTTTCCAGGACCCGCACATTGCCGTTGGGCTGTTGGATCAGTGCGGTGACTTGTTCACCGAGTACCGTAATGCGAAATCTGCCATCCTGATTCGAAGAAATCTCAACGGAGCGATACGGGGCGAGTCGTTCATGGAGCGTCATCGTGAACGCAGTTGCCGTGACTTCGACCCGCATGCGTAAGCGATCAACCTCAAATGACGCCACGCCTTGCGAGCCGTTAAGACCCTGCGTCATGCCCATTGAATGATTCGATCGTTGCGTCGCGTGGTACATCAGGTTCTGAAAAAGTAGCGTTAAGCTGCTGCTGTTTTGATTCAGAATGTGCCTATACGAACTGAAGTGGTCTTCTTGGTTCAGGACGAACCCGCGCTTTGTCAAGCTTTCCAAGATCAGATTGCGAGAATCCGCCACACTGCCACCGCCAAATGGTTCTTCCCAGCGTCCTAGATCGACTATCAATCGGCGGCCATCCCACTTCAGTTGCACGATGCGGCGGATTTCCTGCTCGATCGATTCAAGGAAATGGTCCGTTGGCGCAACCACCGGCGGCTCGATTGATTCGCCTGCGCCGTCCACGAGTTCTCGATCAAGTTCATCTAGGTTGTAGTGATAGTTTTGTAGCCTGCTCATCTCGTCGTGATCTCTACGATTCATGCCACGCTGGACTATTTCGTTTTGCAGGTTCCCGATTAGTTGGTGCAGTTCCTGGATTTTGTCATGATGCTTCAACATGAACTCGTTACGTGTGTTCGTGAACACGTGTAACCGATTGGATAGATCATGAGCCGTTACCCCATTTGACGCAACGAACGGCTCGATTGCATCCGCTTGCCAAAGATGTAGGCCCAGTACTTTCTTGCGATCTGACAACCGTTGGCGTTCCAGGTTGGAGATCGAGGATTCCGACTGCGGTACTCTGAGTTGTTTGGTTACTTCGCGATACTCATCGCGAAACTTTTCGCGAATCTGGGCGAGCGAATCCAGACTCTTGTCAGCCGCTTGGCGTCGTTTCTCCAATTCGGCTTTAATCTCGTCGGAAAGCTCTTTGAATTCTCGCAAATGGCGTGCATCCTCCGACTCTTCCTCCTTGGACTCTTCGTCTGCCTTTTCAGCGTCGCCGTCGTTGGTCTCGACTGTAGGTTCCACCGCTTGCGCCGCGCCAAACAACGGCTGACTTGCCGGTTGCCCAGCGATCCATAACGCCGTGATGGATACCAACAGAAACCAATGCCGTTTGCAAACAGGGATCATGACGACGCTCCGCACCGAGTGCTCGGAATGGCAAAGAAGATGACCGCGCACGCTATAGCACCTAGTCTAACAGAAGCCACTCGCTAGTCAGCGCAGCGTCGCCTAGAAAATCTCTTCGCGTTGTCAGCGCCAAGAAGGGCAGAGAGATCCCAGCGTCAGCCTAAGTTAACCCGGCCGACGTCCCGGTCCGCAAAGTTGGTCGATCGCCACTCGCATTGGTAACGCGTGACGTGTCTGTTCACGCAATGCTTGGCGATACTGGTCCCATCGCTCGCGATCGTGCGCAGACAGATCGTTGCGAAAACGGGTCGGGACACGCTGTCCAACCAACAGACTCATGAAGCCGTCGTAGCCGAACACGTGCCCGCTGGGCAAACTAGTTGTGCATAGCGTCGACGGCCCGGCTTCCTGAAAAAGCTCGACCAAACCGGCGGCGCCACCCAGATCGACAGAACGTTGGCAGTGTTGCCAGAAGGGAGTGTCCAAATGGCGATTGAAGCGGAAGTGGATTGACAGGAAATCACGCACTTCGTCCCACAGCAACCGAAATCGATGGTTTGCGGCAGCGCGAAGTCCAGGTAATGTGCGTAGATTGCCTTCGGAAACTACGCGGCAAAGCAAACGAATTTGCTCAATGACCAGATGGAGTGCGGTGGCTTCTAGGGGCTCCGTGAAGCCGGCCGCGTTGCCGATCGCGACCACGTTCTGCGTCCAGAATTCGCTGCTTCTGCCACTGTCAAAGGGTACAAAACGCACGTCGGACTCGAACGCCGGGTTGCGTGCACGAAATTCCTGTTCAGCAGCTTCACGCGTGATGAAGGCCGAGCTAAATACGTAACCGCGCGTGACGTGATCGGGAAATTCAATCTGCCAACACCAGCCGGCAGACATCGTTTCGGCGGTGGTATAGGGCAGGATGGGAGCCTCCCGTCGCCAACTGCCGATTACTGCCGTATCGCAGTAGAGCGACGACGCGTAGCTCACGAAAGGTACCTGTAGTTCCTCACGCAACAGACGCGATCGAAATCCGGATGCGTCAACGAAGAGATCGCCTGCGACATGACGATCATCATTCAGTCGCAATGCGATAATCGCCCCGTTGCCCTGTCGCGGCGCATCGACGACTCGACCTTCAACGACTTCGATCGGAGTCGCATTTATCTTGTTCCATAGTAGATTAACCAACGGTTCGTTCTCGACGTGATATCCGAACGCGTCGTTGACAACAATTTGTCCGTCTTGCGCGACGAAACAAGGCGACAATTGTTGATCCATGAGTGACGCACAACGGCTTTCACTGCGGCCACTCTCGAGGCAAAAGTAAGCCGGCATCTTGGCTGATGCGGGTGGCTTGTTCGACATCGCGCTATCGAACGGATAGTCGAAGTATGGAACTGTCGGATCACCCCAGATAAAGCGAATTCCGAGCTTCCAACTTGGACGCACCGTTGGAAAGAACTCGGCTGGCAAGATACCGAGACTCTGATGAACAAACTGCGGGAAGGCAACCGTCGTTGATTCGCCGACGCCGATGATCGGTTCGTCTGGGCAATGAACGACCGTCAGTTTGATCGTCGGAAACGCCCGGTGCAGCGCTAACGCCGTCATCAGTCCCGCCGATCCGGCACCTAGCACGACGATGCGAGTAATAGGCTCGTCCATGTTCGATATCGGCGTTAACTATTGGAAATGAAGGTGTCGATTGTGGAAATGAAGGTGTCGATTGCGTGTTGGAGCCAATTGCATGTACCCTGAGAACCGCGGCTGGCGCCTTTCGGCGAACTGAGAACCGCGGCTGGCGCCTTTCGGCGAACTCGTTCTGACGCTAATTAACAACGATTGCTGCGTGATCGCACGCCAAAGTGAGCTGCCAGCAGCAACAGCCAGATCGACCACGAACACGTCGTCGGTTCGGGAACGGTGCTCACCTGCACATCGGCCCAGACCATGCGGTGATCCGAAGCGGAGAGTAGTGCGGAGAGCGGATCGGTGCGTTCAGGCCAGAAGACTTCCGTGCGCACGGTGGTCAGATCACTCGATGGCAACACATAGTCAACTCGCAAATTGAACGTCGCTGTCAGATCGGATCCGGAGGCACCCAACGGCACGACGCTCTTGATGCGCGGATGTTCTGTCAACTGCTTGATGGCACCGTCAACACTGTCGCCGCGCGTTGGGTCGGCGTTCATGTCGCCGAGAATGACAAACGAATCCGTCGCAGCCAACCCACCTTGCTTGCCGGCATCGTCCTGCAAGTAGCCCGACTTCTCTGGTGAAATGTAGTCGGCCCATATACGAATCTCGTCGTGGTTCCGGCGCCCGTTTCGATCTTCCGCGCCGTCGAATACCGGCGGCGTGGGATGGCTGGCCAAAACGTGCAATGTTTGATCGTTGATCCGAATTGGCACGTCCCAGTGACTCTTGGATGACAACCTCATGACACCTTGCTCAGCGGCCGAATACCAGTCGTTGGGCTCGGCGGTCTTCGCATCGTCCGGCAAGAGTGCACCAGGCATATCGCGCCAGAGAAATTTCTGAAAAGTACGCACGTCTTCGGTGGCGATTGGATACTTCGACAACAGCAGCATGCCGTAGCGTCCGGGGAATTCTCCATAACCGAAGGAGTCGTTGCCGTATCCGCCGTCGCCTGGCGAGTCGTCGTAGGTACCGTTGTTATCGAGATCGAATCCCGACGTGATACCCGTATTGCTAGGTGCCAGATAGCGATAGGGATATTGAATGGGTGTCGCAGGGCCATCCGGGTGCCGCGAGACATTCTGTCCGACCGACAAGAAGTTGTCTTGGAATAGGTCTGCCGCCGTACCATTCTCGTCGTAATTGAATTCGTTCA
>JAGQPK010001209.1 GCA_020426755.1 Planctomycetales bacterium | reverse complement strand
TCGGTTTCGATGTTCTGGCGGAACTGGTCGACTTGGACGAGGTCGATCACGCCTGCTTCTAAGTTGGCTTCAAGTAGCGACAGCGTACGAATCTGTGATTCCAAACTGACTTCCGTATTGCGGATCTCCTGCAACGTTTGCAGCAGACCAATGAAGCCGCCAACCGTACCCGCACCACCGCCCGCGAAACCGGCACCGCCACCACCGCCGCCGCCAGTTCCACCCGCACCACCGCGGCCAAAGCCAGTTGCGGCACCGACGCCGCCCAAACCACCTGAACCTGTTCCGGTGAAGCCCGTCAAACCCGTGCCGCCAAAGAAACCACCGCGGCGTTGTGCTCCGCTTACACCCGACTCGCCAATCGCGATGTTCGTGAAGAAGCCATGGCGATAGCGCTGATATGCTCGCAAGTTCGATAACAGTCCGCGTTCCACGATCGTCAACTGTTCGAGCGCGATATCACGACCGGCGCCTCGCAACAGCGGCTGCACCAGACTGAAATTGAGAATCGATGTGGTGGCGTTGGTGTCCGGACCTGCGAATTGCCAGACGAACGAGTTGGCGAAGCCAACCAACAACTCGCCGGCAGTGGCGAAGCGTCGTCGCGCTGAAAGGTCCGTCGTCGTCGTCAGCGTATTGCGCTCGCCGATCAATGGATTACGTAACTTGCCATCGTGTTGATAGAATGTGTCGTTGCCGCCAAAGAACTGTGTTTGCAAGCGAAAACGTTCCGTGCTGACGTCGAGCGCCGACAGATAGATCGTTTCTAACTGCTGTTGATGATCGGGCGAATGGACGTACGCTAGTCGTACGGCGCTATCGAGCGACAGGACCATCTCGTCATCCGCGTTGAACTCAACGTACTGCTTGAGATACTCGCGCCAGCAAGGGTTTTCTAGATACTTGCGCGTGCCGAATCGATGCCAATGCGGCCAGCCTTTCTTGCCGTCGACGACGTGCATGAACTGATGCGAAGCCGGATCGTCCTTCGGCATCGGCGATGCGTCGAGAGGATGTGGATCGTAGTAGCGACTGCGCGGATCCAAGTTAATATTGAAGTTGGGTAGCGCCCAACGTGCATCGAACGACTTTTCGGCAACCAAGTACTCGGCTTCACGGTCCGCTTGAGTACGATACTGCTGCCGTGTGCATGAGCTCGATAGCGCCGTGGCAGCAATGAGTGCGCACCAGCCGAGTTTCCGGCGGAAGGCGGTCATCTTCATGGTTCCGTCCTGACAAGTGCCGCTGAGGCAGATTCTAGGTAGGTCCCCGCGTCACTCATGTCGTGCGCCGACTGATGCTGCGGCACGAAAGTGACGAACGGTTGCGAATGCTTAGTTTTGAATGAGGGTGCCGAATGGCGAGTAACGCGCTGACAATGCGCCGAAGCACGTCAAGCGAAGGGATAGGTCGAACGAGGAAGGGATGACGGACGACACGTGAGTGTCACTCCGGTACGGCGTCGCGTTCGCAGCGTGATGTGCGCCCGTTTATCCGTGCACGTGTTATGCGAGGTATAACGTGTATCGTCCGCACTCAGGCGAAATCTTTATGGAGGTGAAACGAGAAAGAACATTGGAGGAATCATGAGATTCAAGTCGCGGAAGCGCGCGAGCGTCGGTTTCGAACTGTGTGCGCGGTTGCTCTTCCCGCAATTGACTCTCGACTTTCTTGGGACGCGCAGTCCGGGACGGGGGACGACGCACACTGGCACTCAGTTGAGATCCACGTGCGCTGTTCCCCCTCCCGCATTCGACTCTCAACGGTCTTGCAACTCGCAGTACGGGAGGGGGATTCAGGGGGAG
>JAGQPK010001208.1 GCA_020426755.1 Planctomycetales bacterium | reverse complement strand
AAACGAGGGCCTGGCGAATCGATTCACTCGCGGTAGCACTACCGCCTGGCGAATTGATCCGCACAACAACGCCCTTAATTTTGTTCTCTTTCCCCAGCTCCTCGATCATCTTCACCGTTGGGCCGGAAACGATCGAGCCACTTGACCGACGCGTGCCATCGACAATCGGGCCGCTCAAATGGAGCACTGCCAACGAGTCGTCGCGAATTCTCGTGGATGAGCTGGAAGGACCTTGCATCATCATGCCCATTAGCTCGAAAAATGACACGTCTTTCTTGGCCTTGGGCTTGCGAGTAGTCCACTTGGTCGGGCCCTCGATTGATGCGTCAATCGTGCTACGCATGGAACCATATGGTGCCAGGCGATCGACGAGTCGGGCCGCCAGTGCATCGGCCGGCAGTAGCATTCGCTTTGCCTGCAGCGCGCGAACTTGTTCGACCTTCAGGCCACGACCATCGGCAATGAGTGACACACGAGCGTCATTCATCGATTTGAGCAATTCGACGTAGTGTGCCCGCAAGTGAGAACTCATCACCGGGTTCACATACGGTTCAACGGCACCTTTGAAATCACCGGCACGCACGACGGAGGCTTTGATGCCAACTAGATCCATCGCGTCTCGATAGAACATTGATTGCATCGCCGCCGACGGCATATCAACGCCGCCAAAGTCAGCCATGATGACCTGATCGCATTGGGCGGCAATAGCGAGATGAATGTGGGACGCATTTTCCAGCCAAGCGACAGTCTTCTTTTTCGCGTCAGCTAGTTTCTTCATGTGCCGAGCAAACTCGTCGAGCTGCGCCGCATTCATCATGAGGTCGGCGTCCGACAAATCGAGCACGATATGCTGCAGGTCGTCTTCCTCCGCCAGTGAGTCGACATACTCACACAATTTGTAGAAAGATTTTTGCTTCGCAGGCCCACTACTCAGCAGCAGACTGGTTGCATCCAGGCCAGCCGGTTGCACAAGATCCATATACATGCCTGACAGTGCCAGTAGACGAATTTCAGTCGGTTCCTGCTCCGCAGTTTTCGACTCGTCCGTCTTCTCCGCTGACTCTTCAGCAGACTTAGCGGCTTTGGCAGCCTCGGCAGGTTTGGCAGCCGAGGATTCGCCCTGCGGAGCTGCCTTCTTTTCAGCCTCGGTGGCTTTCGTACTGGCAGCTTCGTCAGCCGGTTCTGCCGCTGCGTCCTGCGTCTCACTTTGCTTTGCCGAAGATTCAGCATCTGGCTGTGGAGGCGACTTGGTGTCCGCTGTGTCGCTGTCGGCCGCCTTTTCGGCGCCCTGCGGACCCGCGAACGGATCGCGTTCCTCGGTGGTGGATGTCGCGGTCGCGGTGTCCGACTGCTCCTGCGAATAAACAGTCGCACTGGTGAAGCTCACCGCCAAGCTGAAAATGAGCCATGAACAGAGCAGTCGCGCGGTCATATGCAAAGAAGCCTTTACCAACGAAAGGGAGTAGGGGCAACGCACAAGGTGGGAGGGCGGCGCAAGGCCGCACCCCCGACCATTTTAATCCATTCCCCAGTTCTTGGCTTCCATTGCCGGTAAATTGGCGGGCCGTTTTAATTCGCCGAAAGGGGCGGGCACAAATTCGTTCGCCGACGGGCGCCAGCCGCAGTCACGAATCAGTTCGCCGCAAGGCGCCAGCCCAATGGCACTCAGTTTAGATGTGCGCTGCTGTTCCCCCTCCCGCAATTGACGTTCAACGGTCTTGAAACTCGCAGTACGGGAGGGGGATTCAGGGGGAGGGCGACAATCGCCGAGCCGGTAGTAGCACGAAACTTCTGCTCCACTCATGACGAG
>JAGQPK010001207.1 GCA_020426755.1 Planctomycetales bacterium | reverse complement strand
ATTTGCACCTTGGCGTCTGTCGCCAATGCACAGGGCCTCACTTTGGGCACGGGCGCTTCGACGCCTGACGCCGTTTCGTTGATCTACGATCCGGCAACCGGCAACCTGTCGATGGACTCTGGCTCGGTCTCCGTGACTACGCTGGAAGTCAAATCGGCTGGCAGCATGTTCGACGCAGCGAAAGCGAACGAAACCGGACAGTTTGTCCCTCCGTTCGACGTTGCTTCGGCTGCTAAGCTGTTCCGTTTGACGACGAATGGCGTCAACAGCCTGAACTTCGGTGACGGCGTGCTGCCGACCGGCCTGAGCGCTGACGCTCTGTTGGCTGACCTGTCCGTCAACGGCTCGATCAAGCCGAGCGGCGGTTTGGGCAACGCTCCGGGTGGCGGTCCTTACCTATACGTCGTGCCCGAACCGTCCAGCATCCTGCTGGCAGCTTGTGGCCTGCTCGGCGTTCTGGGCCTGCGTCGCAAGTAAGCCTGAACAAGACACTACGACGGGTTAGTTTCCTAACCGATCCATAGAGCGGAGTTCACTCCTTGCAGAGTGAGCTCCGCTTTTTCTTTTTCGCGAGAAGCAGCGTTTCTCTTTTGCGCGAATGCCCGCCTCCGTCCACGGATAATCGCACGTGCCACGCCACTCGCGTCCGACGAATTAGCGTTTAGGCCGTTTTACGCCGGCGCAGTTGATGCAGCCCCAGGCAGCCAATCGCAAGTGACGCGAGCACAAAGCTGCTGGGCTCTGGCACAGCGGCGACACTGCCATTCACGACAATACCGCGCGCTGGTGATACTCCACTGAGCGGTTCGATGTCGAACGTCCCCGCGCCACTTGACGCGCCGGTTCCAAACAACCGAAACGCTGCGCTGCTTACGCTTGTGAACGCGCTCAAGTCGATATCGAAATTGTCTTCGCCGGAGACATTCACATCCGAATCATGGAATATGGATTGAAATGCTCCGCCGTTGACGGACAATTGAATATCGACGACTGCAGGTCCGGACGACGATCGATCGTAGCGCAGATCGAGATCCGAGAGATTGATTGGTTGCGAGCTGCTCCAGCCCCACTCCAAATAATCTGTCGGTTCCTCGGTCCAACCAGACGAATTGAAGGTGCCGCCCGTGCCTGGACTGAGCCCCTCACCGCGAACAAGTGGCATAGTCACCACGCCCGGCCACCACTCGGAGGCTACGGCACCGGTAGCGGAGTTGGAGCTGTCGTAGGCCAGAATCAGCTCAGCATGCGCCGGGGCCGTGATGCCCGCGATTGTCGAACCGAGCGTTAACAACTGCACACCCAAACGTAACTTACTAGTCATTTCAAACGTTCTCCTAACAGAAAGAATCCATCGCACGTCGTACGTGACGTGCCGACGGCAGTTGAGGGCAATCAAACGATTGCATGACGCGCGGCTGTTGTTCAAACGCTGGGGCTGACTAAGTTCACGGTGCGGTTGCCGAGTCTTCCCACAAACTGCCGTCGTGTCCACGACAACTTGGCAACACCGACACCGTTGAATGCGACAACAACCGGTCACGTCATGCGGGGAGGGATTGTGCCTGAGTTGGATGAAAAAAATCAAATACCGATGGGAGCTTGATGGGCCATCGGGTTGACACAGAAACTGCGAACCGGCGTGACATCAACAGTATTCGGCCGGAAATGGCCACACGTGCATCGTTCGACCGTCAGCGATGCGAGGCAGAGCAAAGTTGCACGCCGTGTTCAACGGGCGATACGATCTCCGTATATTGGGGCCGTGAGGTCCTGACTACAGGAGCGGATGTAGCATGTTGTATGACACCGAA
>JAGQPK010001206.1 GCA_020426755.1 Planctomycetales bacterium | reverse complement strand
CCCTGGTTGCCGGCGGCACGGACACCCCAGGCACGAAAGGTTGGATCGGCGTCGCGTAAGAGTTGCAAATGGAACGCTTCGTTTAGTTCGCCACAGCCGATCAATGTCCACAACGCGTGCAAACGCGTCTTGCGTGCGACCTTCATGTCGAGCGCCATTCGCTCGAGTTGACCACGCGCTGTTGCCGAGTTGCGTTCGGCAAGAAGTCGCTGGGCGAGATCTCGATAGAAGACATTGTTGCTGCCGAGACGCGCGATGAGTTGTTCGTCAGATTCCTTGGCGAGATCAAACTTTGGCGCGCGAGGAGTGTCCTGGTAGCGAATTCGATACAAACGGCCGCGGCCGCGATCGATTCCGGCCGGATCACGATTCGCGTCTTGATAACAGTGATAACGATCGTACCAATCCAGAACATACAGGCAGCCGTCCGGGCCCGTCTTCTGTACGACGGGCATGAACCAAACGTCGTTCGCACTCAAGAAATCTGGATCGGGATGGCCCTGATATGTCGAGCCATTGCGCGTGATGAAATCCGTATTGATGCAGTTGCCGTGGATGTTGCCCATGTAGAGCTTCTCCCGGTACTGTGCTGGATAGGCATCGCTATCGAAGTAGGTAATGCCACAATAGGCTGCCATCTGGTGCTTGTAATCCACGATCGATTGCAGCTTCCAGGTATGCGGCGGGTAGGGGCCGCCTTGACGATGGTAATAGCCGGATTCGGTAAGGTGCCACAGATGGTCGATCACGCAGGCGCTGATAAACGCACTGCCTTCGGTATCAAAGGCGACACCCCATGGATTGCTAGTGCCTTCGCAGAACAGTTGGAATTCGCGCGTACGCGGATGGATGCGAAAGAGTGCACACGTGAAATCGAACTCGTTGTCGCCCTGTCGCACCACGCTCCGATTGAATACGCCATTCAATCCGTACAGCCAACCGTCGGGGCCCCAAGTCAGCGAATTAGGCAGCTCGTGCGTGTCGTCGCGTCCGAACCCGGTGACGACGACTTCCTGATGATCTGCGCGACCGTCTCCGTCGGTGTCCTGCAGGAACAGGATGTCCGGCGAGTTGGCGACCCAGACGCCTCCATGTCCGACAGCGATACCCGACGGAATGTTTAAACCTTCCGCAAAGATCGTGACCTTGTCCACCTTGCCGTCTTGATCAGTGTCCTCCAGTACCTTGATGCGATCACGCCCGGGACCCGGTTCGCGCCGCGGATACTCGAAACTCTCCGTAATCCAAAACCGACCTTGCTCGTCAATTGTCATCGCGACAGGATTGATCACATCGGGCTCGCTAGCCACCAGCTCGACCTTAAATCCGTCTGGTACGGTCATCTTGGCAATGGCTTCGGCTGGCGAGAGCGGCGGGCCCGGCAGCGACGTCTGATGGTGTGGGATAACGTCTTGCGACTGAGCGACCGCGACGTCAAAAGTGACTGTCGCGGATAGAAACAACGCGCAGGCCAGGCGGACAATCGCGTTACGAAGTGAACGTGTACGAGCAGGCCAAGTGACAAATCGCATTGCGCGAAACCTCTGACGGCGAGAGCATATCGGGTGTGAGTGGCGCCAGGTGTCGGTCGGTCGACCGACGCCCAGCGGCAAGGCCGCTTATCATACGACACGCGATGCGTCAGCGTCCAGTAAGTTTGCAGTTGGGCGAAAGCGAGCATGCCGTTCGCCGAAAATCAGGAATGGCTCGCCGAAAGACTAGAGTGTTTCGCCGAACGGTAGGAACGGTTCGCCGAAAGGCGTTAGCCGCGGTTCTCGCGGGTCCGGATTTAGGAATGAGGATTTTTGATC
>JAGQPK010001205.1 GCA_020426755.1 Planctomycetales bacterium | reverse complement strand
CTGTTGAACAATTCCTGGCATCGTGGATCAAAGAACGTCGCGCTGCACTCACAAAGAGTTCTGTCCAAACCATCACCGTTGAAGTGATGCAGCGAGCGATTGAGCTGATCGAACAGGGGGTCAATCCCGTTCTCATCGTGACAGCCGACAACATTCTGGTGACGGCTGACTTTGCCGTCAGCGTACAACTCGCCTCATTCGACTCCATAGAAGACGCATTCATGGTGATCCCCATTTGGCGTGAGCTGTCAGCGTACGCAGCGAGCATCTCCAAGTTGCCCAAGTGCCCAGCGGTGCAGCCAATTCCCCGAGTGAGGGCAGCAGTTGGCGCGGGTACACAAGAACGATTGGTATGCGTCATGTCCTCGTGGGACTTTGAGATGGAAGCTCCCAAAGTGCGGCGCAAGAGCAAGAAAGATTAGGATCGACTATGGAACAGGCCCGCGAAACACCAGTGCAACCGACGGGACGCCAATGGCCTTCGCCGTTCACACCGACCCCGGCACCGCCCGTATTGCCGCCACCACAGATCGTGACACAAGACGAGTTGCAGCGACTCCAGGTTCTGCTCCACCAGCGTCGCGAGGCCGAACGACTCCGAAAGTCGATCCTTGAACGTCTGGCAGACGGCGCGGCCACCGAGGACGGACGCCTCACGGCCCGCATTCGCCAGAGTAGCTGTCGCAGGATTTCTCGGTCCGCGCTGGTGCGATTATGGGGCGAGGAATACGTCGAAAGTCTCCGGCGGCAAATCCCCGAGACCCCTCAGGCTCACCTCGTGATCGAGGATCAGTCCTGCATAGCCGATCTGTAATGGTTGGCTCGATGGGCCCTGACCTGCCAGGGTATTAGGAAGGAATGCGTTTGAGTCTGATAAGCGAAACTCCGGTGGGGCATACGTGTCGGTGAGAAACAGGCTGGATGAAGTACCTCATACCAACACGCCCCCTGTCGAAATACGACAGGCCCGTAACGCGATAAACGACGTTCTGAACCACCAGGGGAAAGCGATTTCGAGGGCTTTGGGGCTTTGAGTTCGTGGCTGGAAGGGCTATTCGCTCTGTCCGTCTAGCGACCGCCAACACGCGTTCATAGCCATAAGTAACGCCGAATGCATAGCTTGCGGCGCAGTGGCTGCGTTGAATGACGCACTCAGCTTGAGGTCGCCTCCCCCAAAAATTGGCTTCCAATGGGCGCCGCGACTCCGTAACTCGCTCGCAAACATCGCTACGTTCCTCGCGAGCTATGCTCACCCTTCTCCAGCTCAGACCGCTTGTGCCTTCATTGCGAACGCCAATTCGGGCTGGTGACTCCCGAGCCGTTCGAGCTCGATTCCCGCGAAGTGACTTCCGGGGTTTGTTCCGTGCTGGCGCGAGCCGCCTGCCCGACCGCAGGGTCAGGAGCAGTCGAAAGCATGTCGTGAACAAGCAGGGTTGTCGGCAAGTTCAACCTCACTGCAACCGCGACGTGCGACGAGCATTCTCAAGCGTCACCAACTGGTCGGGATTCCCCGTTCCGATTGAGACACGATGCTTTGCAGGGTATGATTTCGGGATGTAGAAATTCAGCGGCCTTCATCGTGTGGGTCGCCACCGCCAAGCCAAAACTTTGAGGATTTTGACCGTCCAGAATCCGGGTTCGTCACCCGATGAAAAATAATTGTCGCGAGAGCGGCAAGCTGTTGTCTCCTCCTAAAACCGCCAACCTGAGCCCTCGGGCTCTTGGAAGTACAGACACGGCACTTGGACCGCGCTCCCGTTGCGAAACGGGAGCGTCGGCCAGTGTTGGTCTGTACGCCCCTTGGCGGGGGTT
>JAGQPK010001204.1 GCA_020426755.1 Planctomycetales bacterium | reverse complement strand
AATCCTTCACATCATTCTTCATGCGCTGAACCGCCATGCGCGCACCGCGCATGGCAAACGGCGCCAGAAAAAAGACGGCCATCAGCACGAGCAGAGAGTATCGCGCGAAGAACGGTTTCTTCATGAGAATATGTTGATGAGCTACGGCGGTTCGGGAGCGCCGCTGAAAACCCGTAAAAGGTCAATTCAGGCCAACGACCGCAATGCGTCAAAGCGACACACCACGAACGTCCTCAGCAGCCAACATAGTGAAGAAAGTCCGCCGCGTCCATGGTCAGCATGCTTTACACAGTCGCCACCCCCCCCGAATGCAGGCCGTACCCTGACCAATTGCGTTAAACTGCAACGATGGAGCAATTTGCGTCAATCGATGCTCAGGCGATCAGGCGGGTATCAGTTGTTTAGCAACCGCGATTCAGTTCGCCCAAAGGCGGCGAACTAGCAACGTAATGGGATCGCCGAAAGGCGGCGAGCCGCGGTTCTGAGACTCGATTGAGGAATGATGATTGTCGAGTTTTGATTTTTGAACGTGCAGGGAGGACGTGCAGCGAACTAACGACGCGCGGCGAACACGCGAGTTGGCCGCGACGTGCGTCTGTCGCTCACGACGACTACCAGAGCATCTCGAGTCCGAACGAGGCCCCGTGGTAGACGGCATCCGCGGTGACCTCGAAGGTCGGGAAGCCGGGATCGAGCCCTGCGTTCTGCGGTGCGTCGGCGATGCCGGTGATGTAGAGGGCGTCATACGCAGCTCGGAAGCCCAAGTTGGGTCGGAGCTGGTAAGTGACGAAGACACCGCCCTCGATCAAGCCTGCCAAGTTGTACTTCGACGCATTCTGCTCGGCGAGCGAATCGGTCGTACCATCAATCACTCGCGTGCGGATGCCTCGCTCGGTGAAGTTGTACAACGCACCACCTTTCGCTCGGAGCCCGATGCTCCAGAAATCATGATTCTCCGAGTATTCCGCACCGCCCTGCAGACCGAACATGTTGTTCACTGTGCGGACCCGATGCGAGCCAGACACCGTCGGATTGTTAAACGTCGCATTGAATTCCAACAGTTCATTGATCGAAACACCACGCAGACCCACGATGAGCGAACTGATTCGGCTGGATGAGGCGTGCCTTACCCAGTTTCCGTTTGACTGCAGCGACAGGTGATCTCGCATCGGTCGATTCAACACCCGATAGTTGATTTCATATGAGTTCAGATCGGATTGGTACAGCAGCGTGTGCTCTTGAGCATCGTCGAAGCCCAGCATGGGATTGTTACCGACGATTTCCGAGACCGTGCTGACGCCAGCACCCGTATTCGTCAGGATCTGGCTACCGCTGAACCAGGTATGAGCAGGGTTCAATGTGGTGCGGAGCGAGTCAGTCGTCGAGGATGTTAATTTGGCGGCGTTGCTATAGTCGAACAGCCCAAAGAACTGGAATTCAACCGCGTGGTCACGGTTACTCACGTCCTGCCCGAGAAAGCGTCCTAATGAAATGCGGGTGCCAGGCTGAAACGTAGGTGCAACCGTCTTGGTGCCCAAACCGGTTTGGTTGAACGTTATCGACGAATCGCCTGAAAACACGATGTTGTAGATGTCGGTTCGCATCAACACCACGATGTCTTGCTGGCTATACCAACGGCCACGTCGGAACCAGTTGCGTGTGCTGTAGGTTTCCACGCCCCCATCGAACAACTGCGAACCATACTCGCCCTCGAAGCCTTCGGTGATTGAAGGTCCCAACATGGGCGGTTGCTCCCACTCGGGCGCCACTCCTACCGGAGCCGGCAAGACTTCGCCGCCAGGGAGTGTGCTGAT
>JAGQPK010001203.1 GCA_020426755.1 Planctomycetales bacterium | reverse complement strand
AACCGGCGGCGGCGCGCTGACAACATCGTGAACGATGCGGCCCAGGCGAAGAGCAAACTTGTCGACGGCTCGGGTACTGCCGCGTTGGCGGCTACTGCGCCGCGTGTTCCTTGTTCGAAACCGCCGTCGTCGAAGGCCCGGACGAGGTCTCCAGTGCCGAACACCCCATCACCATCCCAGTCCCCGTCCGCCCAGCCTGCGGCTTGGCCAGTTTCGTATTTGCCTACGGTGAACACGCGTACCAAGTCGCCGCTGTTGAATTCGCCATCCAGGTTGGAGTCGCCGTACCAAGTACCCCGTGACTCAGTTACCCACATCCGGCGATCCGCTTGGTCAACGATGCCATCGTCGGTAATGTCAAATCGCAAGTCTTGCAGCTTTATTGCTGCGGTAAGGCCGTCGATGTCATTGGCGTCAAGTTGTCCGTTCTCGTCAAAGTCACCACGAACATCTGATTCCCCGGATATCAGACCGAGGTAACCGTTTGCAAAATATTGGCCGTATTCGATCTGTCCCATGGCGTCGTAGTGGACCCCGTCAAGCCTAGAGATTCCTCTTGGTGAAATGGTTGCAACCCGAGGTACGTTAGCTGCCACCTCCAATTGTCCTTGCCGCACATTCAGGAATCCGGGGTATTTCGTTGCGAGTTCTGGCGAGATCTCCGACTCCGGAGGCATGAGACCCATAACGAACGGCAGTTCGACCATTAACTCGGCGCGGATCGCAGCGATGAACTTCGTCAGGTTTTCACCGTATACCGCACCGCGAGCCAAGGCCGCCTCCTTTTCTGCTGCAATTTCCACGGCGTCAGTAGATGTGGGGATTGCTAAATTTCGAGCGTCGCGGGCACCCAAGCCAAAGAACATACCAGCCACCTCGTAGGTATGCCCTGCGGCTTCCAAAGCCGCGAAGGCATCGTTCGTCTTCTGGAGCAAGCCGCTCCAGCGATGATCCGTGGACTCGGGGGGGCCAACGTTATCCGGATTCCATTCGTTGCCAATCATTCCGCCTCCGTCTGCGTGCTTGATAATCGCTATGCGGTCGTCTGGATACGCATCAGCGAGTGTTCGACCGATGCTAAGCTCTGGCCCGACTTGAAAACCACCGCTGTTGCCGATCGTCTTCCCTTCTGGCTCGTCTGGTCTTGGAGCGTGAGTGGGACCACCATGTCCCGGCTCAAGCGACACCCAGCTGCCATCGCTGTCCATGTTATGGTCTAGCCAGATCCAAACATCGTCCTGCGGCGCGTTCCAGGGAGGCGTCAAGTCTTCAGCCGCACCTAGTCCATAGATATTGGAGTGCCCAGCAAGAAGAAAAACTTTAACGGAATCAGCAAACGCACGTGCCGGCGTGGTCGCACACCACACGCACAGCAATGACAACAACGTTTGCTCGAAATGCTTACGCGATTGAGCACTACACCAAACTGGCAGCATGTGAAGGTTCCTTATTAGTAACAGCCTTCTGATTGATCGAGGCAGCGGTTGCAATTCAAGGCGCCTCGTGAGTCGGCAGAGGATTTCGCGTTTTTCGCCTATTTCGCGGTTACCAAGCATGATGACCGTGAAAGACGCGACGCGGTGAC
This sequence comes from Planctomycetales bacterium, assembly GCA_020426755.1. Lineage (GTDB taxonomy): Bacteria > Planctomycetota > Planctomycetia > Pirellulales > Pirellulaceae > JAGQPK01. Next base: position 237 of record JAGQPK010001203.1, on the reverse strand, counting down.
AACATCGAGAGCGATGCGGCGCAGGCGAAGAGCAAACTTGTCGACGGCTCGGGTACTGCCGCGGTGGCGGCTACTGCGCTGCGTGGTCCTTGTTCGAAACCGCCATCGTCGAAGGCCCAGACGAGATCTCCCGTGCCGAACACGCCATCGCCATCCCAATCCCCCTCTGCCCAGCCTGCGGCTTGGCCAGTTTCGTATTTGCCCGCGGTGAAGATCGCTACCAGATCGCTGCTGTCA
>JAGQPK010001202.1 GCA_020426755.1 Planctomycetales bacterium | reverse complement strand
GTATCGGTTGACTAGCTACCTGCGCCAGTGGCGCGGGTGCCTGCTGAAGAATGCGTGTGAGCAGTTGTGCCGCCGGCACCTCCGCATAGATTTCCTGGCCGCTCAACAAATAGTAGGCAACGGCCCCCAATGCGTATAGATCAGACCGCGGGTCATTTTCCTGGGGCTCCAGCAATCGCTCCGGCGCCATGTACCGCGGCGTTCCTGCTAGGACAGTCGACATCGCCTGATCGGCTGGGACAATTTGCTTCACGAGCCCGAAGTCGAGTACTTTCAGGAAATCAACTTCCCCGCCGCACTGACAAACCATCAAGTTTTGTGGCTTAATATCTCGATGCACGACTCCCACCTGATGCGCCTCGCGCAACGCACCCAGCGCTTGTTCGAGTAGATGAAGCGTACGCGACACTGAGATCGGCCCCGACTCGGCAACAAGCTCACCGAGCGTTTTCCCCTCTAAGAACTCCATTACGTAGTACAACAATCCGCCGGGGGTCACGCCGTAATCATAGACGACAATCGTGTTCGGGTGTCGCAAATGACTGACGAGTTGTACTTCACGTTCGAACCAAGCCAGCGTGCGACGGTTGGCGATTTCGGCTTTGAGAATCTTGATCGCTGTCGGGCGTTTCAACAGCGCATGCGAAGCTCGATAAACGGTTGCCATGCCGCCCTCGCCAATCTTCTCCACCAAGCGATATTGGCCCAATTGACGATTCGACACGACGTTCGCGCGCAAACGCCGCAGCCGCAGCAGCGACAGCACGATCCCCAAAAAGGACAACCCCAACATTAGCAGTAGCACGTTCGTTTCCAGACGCATCCAGCGCAACGTGCCACGCATCTCGCGCATTTGCACCTCTAGCGCGATCCCGAATTCGGCATCTGGAAACCAGTGCCACGCGCCAATCACTTCGGCGCCCAGATAGTTACGATAGCCGTCCAAATCAACACCGTCACGGCCTTGCACTGCAAGCTGAGCCATCTTCGTCAAGGGCCAAGCCGCTGGCTCATCGCGCGGTCGAAAGCCTGCAGTCAACTCGCCGCCCGGATCACGAATCAGAAGCAGCCCGCTCGCTGATTGCTCACGTTCCAACAATCCTACAGCGACGAGCGAGTCATGAAATCGACTTTCTGAAATCATGCGGCCGTTCTTGTCAAACGCATAGGTTTCGCCCGTCTTGCCGACGCGCACCACTTCCAGCAGTTCTTCCAAACGCTGTGCCGCGCCCAGTCCAAACAGCAGCAACGCTCCACCGACGCGACCAGAGTCGTCACGAACGGGTGCAATGACGCTAACGCGCGATCGATCAGGCGGGAGTACATAGTTGGCCGTGATCGGTTCATGCGCGCCGGGCATGCGGATGACCGTTTCACCAGCGAAGACTCGAGTCAGCAGCGCTGCGCCAGACGGCGAAGCAGCATCTCCGACACCGTTTCCGTCGCTTGACCAGTCAGCAAGCGTCATGAATTGGCGATCCCAGATAGCGTAGCGAGCTGCCTCGCCGAATGTCGCGTGTATCTGTCGCCGCAATCTCGCTTGCGCGTCCGCCTGTAACAACTTGTCCTTCAGATCGCTGACTTGAGCATCTCTGGTAATTGAACTGAGTTCGGCGAGACAGGCACGAACTTCCGGATCTCGCGCCAATAACTCGATCTGCTGCCGCTCGCGTTCCATCCATAATTCGACCGAGAGCACTGTCGCATTCAGGCCGGTCGTGAGCCGCGAGTCTCTCAGTTCCGCTTCCGTTCGATACTGCAATAGGCTGACGATATAAAAAGCCGTGGCGAGTACGACGGCACTGATGCCCAGCCCCAACGCCAAG
>JAGQPK010001201.1 GCA_020426755.1 Planctomycetales bacterium | reverse complement strand
CTAAGAGTGTTGACGCAGCGTCTCCTCTGGTTCGTTTTATTCTTAGGGCTCGTCAGCCAGGCAACTGCACAGACAGCTCACGAAAGAGAGAACGGGATTTGGTCGCCCACGAGATTCGAGGAGGCGAAACCGGACTTACCGACGCTGTTCGTCGCGAGTGATTCGACAGCGGCAACCGGTGGAAGGACAACTCGAGGTTGGGGAGCCGTCCTGCTCGACTATTTCGATACGGAACAGTTGAACATTATCAACTGCGCCGTTGGCGGAAGGTCATTTCGATCGTTTACACGCGAAGGACGTTGGGAAAGAATTGTCGAAAACCTCAAGCCCGGCGACTTCGTGATCATTGAGTTTGGTCACAACGATGGAGGAGGGGCTCGCAACTCACGTGGTCGCGGTGATGTGCCCGGAATTGGTGACGAAACAGAAACGATCACTGACACGGACGGCAACGAAGAGATTGTGCACACATTCGGCTGGTACCTGCGCAAGTACATTCGTGAGACTCGTGCGAAAGGCGCGACGCCAATCGTTTGCACAACTACCGTGCGCAATCTGTGGGGCGAAGGGAAGATCGAGCGTGGCATGGGGCACATGCGTGATTGGGCGGAAGAAGTCGCTAGACAAGAGTCCGCTCACTTCATTGACCACAGCAACCTGGGGGCGGACCACTACGAAGCGATTGGGCGAGACGCTGCCACGACTTATCATCCGCAGGACCATACTCATACGAACGTCGCCGGTGCGATTGCGAATGCCGAAACCTTCCTGGCTGGGATGCGCGCGGACGCTGAGCTCCCATTGAATCAGTACCTGAATGACAAAGGTCGCTCAATTCAGCCTGTTGCGAAGCAACCGCATTGGGGCACGTTTCCCGTCGCACGTCGTCGACCGGAAACCGGCAGTGCGAATAACTCAAGTGAAGGCAGCGCTAAACCAACGGACGACACACGAACTGACTATGGTGTAGACCGACGCGGTCGCCCGCTCCGATTCCCACCCGGAGTGGAACCTGGTATGCCGCATCCGGAGTCCAATCCGGACCTGCCTACGGTTTGGTTAATTGGTGATTCAACCGTGAAGGAGGGTCGAGATAATGGGCTCAACGGCGGCCGCTGGGGCTGGGGCCACGAGCTGGGTAGGTACTTCGATTTGTCGCGAATCAACGTCGACAACCAAGCACTCGGCGGCACATCGAGTCGAAGCTTCATCACGGAAAAATGGTGGGAAAGCGTTCTGGAGATGATTCGACCAGGCGACTATGTAATCATCCAGTTCGGCCACAACGACGGCGGCATCGACTCGCAAGTTCCACGCATACGCATGCGTGGGTCATTGCGTGGCATCGGCGACGAAACACGAGATCAGGAGTTGGCCGACGGCAACCGCGAAACGGTCCATACGTACGGTTGGTATCTGAACCAGTACGTTGCTGACATCCGCCAGGCGCAGGCCACGCCAATCTTGTGTTCTCCCATTCCGCGAAACTCTTGGCGAGACGGTCAAGTCGTCAAGGGTCGCGATAACGACTACGTTGGCTGGGCGAGACAACTTGCGGCGCGGGAGAACGTATTGTTCATCAACTTAAATCACATCGTCTGCGACGTGATGACTCAATTGGGACAGCCCTTCTCCGACCGGGTGTTGTTCCGATCTGACGACCACACTCACACGACATTGCTGGGCGCCCAATTGAATGCACACTGCGTCGTCGCTGGAATCAAATCGTTGGGAGAGGCGTGCGACTTATCTGGCTTCTTATCGCCAACGGCCGCCCCGGTGCTTCCAGCCACAACGGTTCACGATGACGAGCAGCCGTCCGACACC
>JAGQPK010001200.1 GCA_020426755.1 Planctomycetales bacterium | reverse complement strand
ATCGGTTATGCCACCTGGGCCTGCACCCTCTCCGGTTGCCGCACCAATCGAAAATCCAGTCGAGCTTCCATTACTTGATCCATCTGAATCCAAATCAGCAATGGTTGCGCCCGCTGCTTGATCTTCTGTATCATCATCGGATCTACGCAGCGATAGCTTGATACGACCGAGCTCTTGTGCGAGCATCACTTTCTCAACTTGATCCGGTTTTACCAGCAAAGACACCGTCTTCGCCCGATTAGCCGATTCTCCGTCCTCGTCAGGATCACGTTGAAAGCGTTCGTTGACGGCGAACACGGTCACGTTCTTTAGAATCGTGCGTGTCCCAGTTAGCGAAATACCGCGTCCCTTCTTCAGGAACACCAACACGTCAACACGGTCGCCGACGTTGATCAAACCGGAAGCGGAACTGTCCATCGTAACTTTGACTGAACAGACTCGCATGCCTACGGGAATCTTCTCCGACGCACCGAAGAACTTATTGGCATCGACCAACTTGGCGGCCAAAATCGGTTCACCCGGATAGAGTCGTGTCAACGGCCGACGTTGTTCCAAATCTTCTAGCTTGCGAACAGCACCTTCCGGCACGCGATCCCGCGGCCATTCCTCGAGCTTGACCATGTTCGCCACTAGCGTCTCGCCCAAGGGCACTTCAACCGTGGCAACAAAAATCTTCTCCATTGCGGGAGGCGGAGGCACATTCGCCTTCTTACTTTCCATTACTTGGCTGATGCCGATGGATGCGACCGTGCCGCAGCCCAAGGCAACAACAATGAGCATCATGGACTTGTATCGCATGATTGGGTCTATCCTTTCTGTTCTTCGCGTTCGTTCGTCTTAAGTCGGAGAGCCATCAGTGGCGATGTCGTGGCGATCCAAGTTCTATTGGCTGCTTTCCTTCCGCATCACCGATGCGGCCGTCAGGTTGGTAGCTCCCAGATACATGGGCGCGGGTAGCCAACTCACTTCGCGGAAAGCAACGTTCAACGTCACGGTAACGGGGTCGCCGTATTCGGCCGTCGCCGGATCGGTCGGGTCCAGGTCAACTGCAGCATCCGTAATGGATACCCGTCCGGTGTTGCAGTAGTCGACGACTGCATCGATCACTTCCTGGCGGGTTGACCCCTCCAAGACAGCGATCCGAGCCCCTTCGCGTGAGGCATTCGTCAGAATCTGCTGAACCATCACCATTCGGCCGTACTCGATCATTCCGAAGACGAAGATCACGAAGATCGGAGCAACGATTGCGAATTCCACAACCGCTGCACCTCGACGTACTCTTCGGGCATCTTTGCCCAAACGGTTCAGTTGACTTTTCCGGCACATTACCAATACCCCACTATTTCAAGTCCACTCAAATTACCCATGTCACACACGGGCCTAAACGAGCATGTCCATCCACGCGAAGTACAAGATGGTTCCGATCGCGATCGGAATGCCGTACGGCAGTAACATCATCGATGGCTTACGCTTCGCAGCGATGTCGCTGAGTTGATCGGGATTGCGAATCGTCATGATCTCGCCCACGATCAACCAGAATTGATTGCGATGCTTCGCCCATGCTTTCTGGTACAGCACCATTAGCACTGCCAGCACAGCACCCGTGACTGTGGTGCAAGCAAAAGCGTAGGCGGTGCAAGTGCCATGCATCCAGGCACCGACTCCTGCCAGCAACTTGACGTCGCCGGCCCCCATACCGCCGATTGCATATGCGGGAAGCAACAGCGCCAGTCCGACGACGGTTCCAATGAGGCTAGCGCCTAAACCTTGGTACCAAGCATCCCCCGCTGCCGATGCCGCTACCATGCTGTAGATCCAGCCGCTAACGA
>JAGQPK010000011.1 GCA_020426755.1 Planctomycetales bacterium | reverse complement strand
AGTCCGAGGGCATTTCGACGGTTTATTGCCTGGGCGACGTCATTGGGTATGGTCCGAATCCGTGCCAATGCATCGATCGCGTCATGCAGCTTACGGCCTGCATTTTAGGCAATCACGATCAGGCGGCGCTGTTTGATCCAGAGGGTTTCAGCAGTGGGGCCGAACGGGCCATCTTCTGGACTCGCGGGCAACTGGAAGCGGCCGGCAACACGCCAGAAAACACGGCGCGTTGGCGATTCCTCTGCGAACTGCCTCGTCAACGTCACGAAGGCGATCTGTCCTTTGTGCACGGATCAGCGCGCAACCCACTGATGGAATACGTGTTCCCGGAAGACATTCACAATCCGGGGAAATTGCAGCGAATATTCAGTGTCATCCGGCGATATTGCTTTCAAGGCCACACACACGTACCGGGGATCTTCACGGAATCCGGCAAGTTTATTCGCCCCTCGGAATTGCAGGGAGCGTACCGTTTCGGCAACGAAAAACTGATGATCAATGTGGGCAGTGTTGGCCAACCCCGCGACGGTAATCCGATGGCCTCGTATGTCATTTTGAACGGCGATGAGGTCAGCTTCCGGCGCATCGCCTACCCGGTGGAAACGACCGTTGCCAAGGTGCATGCGATTCCTGAACTGGACAATTTCCTCGGCGACCGCCTCCGTGAAGGCCGTTAGTTCGCACGAAAGCAGAAGATAGTGGAAAAGCGATTCCTAACATTTGTCATTCTCTCGATGTGCATCCTGATCGGATATCAGGCGATCGAGTCGCGGCTCAATCCGCAGCCGCCCGCCGCGGAACAGGTCGCCGAAGCGGCTGACGCCGAAGCAGCACCAGATGGCGACGCGCCTCAAGCTGAAGTCGACGCCGCGACGTCCGAGATGGAGGCGAACGCGAGCGACACGACAAGCACTGCCGATACGGACGCCGCGGCAACCGAGAGTGATGCACCGGCCGACGGCGGCACGCCCAACGATCTCGAACAAACGTGGACGACTCTCGGTACTCTCGACAGGGATCGCCCGGAGAAGCTGCTCGTCTGGTTTACCAACCGGGGTGCGGCTGTCGAATGCATCGCGTTAAACGATTCCCGCTTCACCGACTTAGATGACGATCACGGGTATCTCGGATACCTTGCGCTCGAGGAGAGCCCTAGCGGACTACGGATCGGTGCCGTGGGAGATGGAACACCCGCCGCGGCAGCCATCCCCACCCGGGGCGGTTCTCCCGGCCTGCAGGCCGGCGACATTATTACGCAGATCGACGACACGCAACTCGTTACGAAGTCGGACTTCGCGGCCTGGCTCGAATCCTCTCATCCGCAACAGCAAGTCAAGCTGACGGTTACACGTGGCAGCAAGCTGGAATTCACGGCGACGCTCGGACGGCGTCCGCTGGAGGTGATTCACCCCGAGTCCGGCGAAGATGCTGGCGAAGCGGCACCCCATCCACTTTCATACCTGGTGGGACTGCAGCAACTTGGCAAGACGAAAATCGAATTCGGCAAAGATGAACTGCCGGGCCTACCGTCGTTGAGAACCGCGAATTGGGAGCAACGCGATCTTCCCGGTGACTCGCGGGCCGTCGAATTTCACTACGTCCTGACCGCCGCCCAATTAAAGCCATTCGGTGTCGCCGGCCCCCTAAGAATCATCAAGCGGTACGAACTGGCTGAGGTGGAGCCAGCGGAGTCGGACGATTCTAGGTTCCACCTGAAATACCGACTTAGCTTCCGCAACGAATCGCCAGATGCGGCCATCTCGTATGCATATCGCCAGTTCGGCCCAACAGGCCTGCCGCTCGAGGGCTGGTGGTATACGTACAAGACGCATCCCACGAAATTCGGTGGAGCGGGCGTTCGCGACGTGATTTCCAAAAGCGTCGGCGGCAGCCACAAGATGTTTTCGAATCCGGATATCGTCAAGCGGCTTGAGAAGAACCCAACGAGTCCCGCGACTCCGATGTACGAAAACGAATCGTTCCAGCTCGCTTACATCGGTGTTGATGCTCAGTACTTCACCTCGGCGCTGGTGGCTGACACCGCGGACGGCACGGCCTCAGTCCAGGGGGAAACGTTCGCAGATGCACTCGCACTTCCGATCCCCCCCAAGGACCCCATCAAGTCGACACGTACCGACGTGACATTTGAGCTCATTAGCCCGTTGGAGGAATTGGCCCCCGGCGCCCAGGTGGACCATGACTTTCGCATCTTCGCTGGGCCTAAAAAGCCATCAGTGCTCGCCGCATATGGCCTGGGCGATTGCATCACCTACGGTTGGTTCCCGTACGTGGCGAAGCCGCTGCAGTGGGTATTGCACACCTTCTATTCGATCTTCCACAACTATGGCATCGCGATCATCCTGTTGACCGTCATGGTCCGTGGCATGATGTATCCGCTGGGACGCCAGCAAGCGCTCAACGCACAAAAGATGCAGCAGCTCGGTCCAGAGATGAAACGCATCGCGGAGGAATACAAGAACGACCTGGAGAAGCGTGCCGCGGCTCAGCGAGAACTCTTCCAAAAGCACAATTACAATCCGCTGGCGGGCTGCCTGCCGATGTTCTTCCAGTTGCCGATTTTCGTCGGACTTTACCGCGCCCTGAGCGTCGACATTGAACTGCGGCAAGCGGCGTTGATTCCGGGTATCCACTGGTGCTCCAATCTCGCCGGTCCCGACCAACTCATTTACTGGGAGCCATTCATGCCGGCGATGTTGGCAAGCCGCACCGGCTGGCTAGGGCCCTATCTCAACATCCTGCCGCTGATCTCAGTTACCTTCATGATGATCCATCAGAAGCTGTTCACTCCGCCACCTACGGATGAACAGCAAGAGATGCAGATGAAGGTGATGAAATTCATGATGCTGTTCATGGCATTCATGTTCTTCCGCGTACCGGCCGGATTGTGCCTGTACTTCATCACGTCGAGCGCCTGGGGCTTGGCCGAACGCCTGTTGTTGCCAAAACCGAAGCTGGCCGCCGACGGCACTTTGGCCTTACCACCGGCTCCCGTGAAGCCAGCCAGCTCTCCAAGCAAGGGCTCATCCGAATCGGGTGGCGGCGGACTGTTGAGCAAGCTGCGTGAAATGGCAGACGAAGCCAAGAAAGCGCAGCCTCAATCCGAGAAACGCAACAAATCGAAACGGCGCTAACAGTTTTGATGTGAGGTTGTCGCTGGTTCGTCGGCCGTCACCTGTCTCACGAGGCGTCGACGCGACGGAGCTCGCACATCTCGCCAAACGCCGTCGCCTCCGACTTCCACGGTTCGAAGAAGCAGGTTGTCGCCCGTGCTGGACATTTCGGACACGATCGTCGCCATCGCCAGCGCGCCGGGTATCGGTGCGCGTGGTATTGTCCGGCTGTCCGGTCCAGACGTCGCCCATGTCGCGCTCCCCTACTTTTATGCCGACCAACCCGCCGATACGCAGCGACGCTCACGCGTGCCGCAAATGCAACGTGGCAGTTGGCGACTGGCGGACGAATTGCCGCCGCTGCCCTGCACCATCTGCTATTGGCCGACGGAGCGGAGCTATACGCGGCAACCGACGCTTGAGCTCCATACGGTGGCGTGCCGTCCTCTGCTTGATCGCATCGTGATCCAACTGACGCAAGCCGGAGCCCGATTGGCTGAGCCAGGCGAGTTCACGCTGCGTTCATTCCTGGCCGGACGTCTCGACCTGACACAAGCCGAAGCCGTGCTGGGCGTGATTGACGCGAACGATCAACGCGATCTGCACGCGGCACTCGAGCAACTTGCCGGCGGCATTTCACAGCCACTGCACCTGCTGATGAGCCAACTAATCGACGTCTGCGCCGATATCGAAGCGGGACTCGACTTTGTTGATGAAGACATCACGTTCATCGGCACCGACCAAGTACAGGCAACTTTGTCAAATGCCAGACAGACTCTGGCGGAATCGCTTCGCCAGTTGGAAGAGCGCGGCGACTGTGACTCAGAGCAACAGATTGTCCTCTGGGGCCAACCCAACACGGGCAAGAGCACTTTATGGAATTACTTGATTGGCAGCGAAACGGCAATCGTTTCCGACATCGCGGGCACGACGCGTGACTATTTAGTGGCAAGCATCAGGATCAGCGATCAGCAATGCCTGTTGCTGGACACGGCCGGGCTCGATGCGGAACTATCGAATCCAATCGAAACGAAAGCGCAGAAAATGGCGGCGCGAGCCCGCGACCACGCCGACATTAGCCTGCTTTGCCTCGACGCCACGCGCGCGATTTCGGCCTGGGAACGCGAGCAGCTGCAGACGGGCCAAGCGATGCTCGTGTTAGCCAACAAGGCTGACGCCGAAATCGAGGACTTCCGCGAGTCGCTAGACACCCCAGTCGGGGCGACGAATCTCCACATGATTCGCGTCAGTGCTCGCACCGGTATTGGTATAGGCGACTTGCGACAGCAGCTCGCGATTTGCTTAGAGCGACAGCCAAACCGCGATGGTCGCGGTGTCGCGTCGACGGCTCTCCGCTGCCGTGAAAGCCTGCGTGAGGCGACCGAGGCGGTGATTGCAGCCCATGAACTATCAACACATGACGCTGGCCACGAGTTAATCGCAGCCGAAATCCGCAATGCGATTAACGGACTGGGGCAAGTGCTCGGGACAGTCTACACGGACGACATACTCGATCGAGTATTTCAGCGATTCTGCATCGGCAAATGACGGCGAAACGGCGGCACAGGGCGTGATCACTTGCAGAAAACTGCTCTCGACATCGATTCTGAGATTTGCCACACTCCGCGCGGAACCTGACCCATTTTGGGCGTCCGGTCGTGCGAACCGCTCGAAAGTGGTGCACTGTCACAACAGAGTATATGGGTCGCCGGTTGGCGTTAGCCGTTGTCGAAGTCAATTCCAACCGTCGCTCGTACGGCTAGGCGAATAAAACTGTCTTCCAGATTTATGTTGTTACCGCGGACTGGCAGGGTCAATGATGACACAACGGATGCTGCGAGTATTCTCGATGAAGCCCTTCCACCTCAATCACTGCCGGTCGCTGTTGCTACTCACGCTCCTGCTTCTCCAACCTGTCGGCTGCGCAACGGCGCCGTTTGCTACCAAGAAGGACAAGCAACGCGAAGAGGACGCTACGCCCGGCTGGGAACCCCGCGCCGTGATCAAGGGCGCGACGGGATTGGACAGACGCGCTCGCGATATCGAGCGCAATCTCGGGTACAACTAGTGCCAACGCACTAGACACCATCTCCGTCCGGCATTCTTAGCCCGCAACCTCTCCGTTCGCCACCGTGGTTCATTTCGCCGCGACGCAATGGATTGGGTCCTCGTGAGAACCGCGACTAACGTCTTTCGGCGAACGAGCGACTAGCGACCGCGCTTCATCGCTCGCTGAAGTGCGGCACCCATATCGGCGGGGCCGTTGGCAACTTCGATGCCGGCATCTTCGAGCGCGGCAACTTTCTCGGTTGCGGTTCCCTTCCCTCCCGAGATAATCGCTCCGGCGTGCCCCATTCGCTTGCCTGGGGGCGCGGTACGTCCGGCGATGAAAGCAGCAACAGGTTTGGTCACGTGTTGCTTGACGAATGCCGCAGCCTCTTCTTCTGCAGTGCCGCCGATCTCGCCCATCATCAAGATGGCTTCTGTGTCGTCGTCAGCTTGGTACATTTTGAAGAGATCGATGAACGAGGTACCGACGATTGGATCACCGCCAAGCCCTACGCAAGTCGATTGGCCCAGGCCCAAGTTGGACAGCTGCCAGACAGCTTCGTAGGTGAGCGTCCCGCTGCGGCTCATAACGCCTACAGGGCCCTTTTTATGAATGTAGCCAGGCATGATGCCGATCTTACATTCTTCTGGCGTAATCACACCCGGACAGTTCGGTCCGACGAGGTTTACGCCGGTGCGTTTGACGACTTCGTAGACGTACACCATATCCAATGCGGGCACGCCTTCCGTGATGGCAATCACGGTTTTCAAACCTGCGTCGACGGCCTCCAAGATCGCATCGGCGGTGAACGCCGGCGGAACAAAAATCATTGTCGCGTCGCAACCAGTTTGCTCGACGGCCTCGGCAACCGTGTCGAATACGGGCAGCCCTTCCACGGTCGTTCCGCCTTTACCCGGCGTCACGCCGCCGACCATTTGAGTGCCGTATTCCAGGCATCCCTTAGTATGAAACATCCCGACCTTGCCGGTGATTCCTTGGCAGATGACGCGTGTGTCTTTATTGATCAGAATGCTCATAATTCACGTTTCGTAGTGACGTAAGCGGATTGGAAGAGGAGCGTCGACGTGCTTTGTGGTGCAACTACGCCGTAGCGCCGGTGGCAGCAGCAACAACCTTCTTGGCGGCATCGGTCAGGCCTTCAGCCGTGATGATGTCCACATCACTGTCGGCGATAATCTTGCGACCTTGTTCAACTTCAGTGCCCTCCAGCCGTACGACAAGCGGCACGTTGAAACCGACGGACTTATAGGCTTCGAGCAAGGCGTTAGCGATCGTCGTGCACCGCATGATGCCACCAAATATATTGACGAGCACTGCTTTGACGTTCTTGTCGTCCAGCAGAATTCGGAACGCTTCGGTGACCTGTTGCACGTTGGCACCACCGCCAACATCGAGAAAGTTAGCGGGTTCGCCGCCGTGCAGCTTGATCAGATCCATCGTGCTCATTGCCAGGCCGGCACCGTTAACCAGACAGCCGATGTTGCCCTCGAGCTTGACGTAACTCAGCCCCGCGTCACCGGCACGCAACTCGTACGGATCTTCCTCGGTGCGGTCACGAAGCTCTTTGAGTTGTGGATGACGGAAGATGGCGTTGTCGTCGAAGCTGATCTTGGCATCCAACGCCATCAGCTCACCGTCGGCAGTGACGACCAGCGGGTTAATCTCCGCCATGCTGCAATCGAGTTCGGAGTAAACGCGGCAGAGGCCCTTCATGAAACGCATCGCCGAGGAAACACTGGCGCCGGCCAAATTCAACTTGCTGCAAAGCTTGCGGACCTGAAAGTCATCCAGACCGCGATCGGGAGTAAAGTGCTCCTTAAAGATCAGCTCAGGGGTTTCTTCAGCAACCTTTTCGATCTCCACACCACCTTCACTGGAGGCCATCACGACGGGCTTGGCTGCAGAGCGATCGAGGACGATGCCCAGGTACAGCTCACGCGCGATGTTGCAACCGGCTTCGACGAGCACCTGGTTGACGACCTTGCCCTCGGGCCCGGTTTGAATCGTGACGAGCGTATTGCCGATCAAGCGCGCGGCCACCTGCTCCGCTTCTTCACGGCTGCGAACGAGCTGTACACCGCGTTGATCGGGGTGTTCCTTCAGCGTTCCCTTGCCGCGTCCGCCAGCATGAATCTGAGCCTTGACGACGGCGATGCTGCCGCCCAATTTGTCAAAGGCTGCGGCTGCGTCCGCAGGGGTCTTGGCGACGATACCCTCTGGAACTGCGACGCCCGCGTCGCGGAGTATCTGCTTCGCTTGATATTCGTGAACCTTCATGGCACAACCGCTCTATTGCGAGGACCGACCGAAAAGCAAAGGTCGGATTATAGAGGTCGTTGCGCGAGAGGGTCAAGGACGCGTGACACCGGTGCTGGTGTCATTGGTCAACCTGAAAGTTCGCCACACCGCGTTGGCGGCGGATCATGCCGCCTTCGTGCCGACGCTACGATTTGCGACGAACTGCTGTCAACGGCGAGAACTACGGCAGGAATCCGATCGGCCGCATGCCCACGGGCTCTTCGAGGCCCAATCGCTTCATTTTCTTGTAGAGCGTCGTGCGGTTGATGCCCAGCGAATCTGCGGTGGCGTTGCGGTTCCAGCCATTCGACTCGAGGACTTCAAGAATGATCTGACGCTCAGGTCCCGACAGTGCTTCTTTCAATGTCCGACCGGCAGCGGTTGGAATTGCGGCCGCCGGTGTTGAGCGAATATTGGCTGCCAAATCTTCGACGCCAATCGTTCCTCCGCGTCCCAGCAGGACCGCACGTTCGACGACGTTCTGTAGTTCACGCACGTTGCCTGGCCAGGCATACCGTTGCATCGCGGCCAGTGCCTCGGGCGTGAATCCAGTCAGCTCCTTACCGACCTCCTCGCAAACTTCCTTCAAGAAGTGCTGCGCCAACGTCGGCACGTCGCCAGGTCGCTCACGGAGAGAAGGCAGTTCAATGTTGATTACGTTAACGCGGTAGTAGAGGTCCTGGCGGAAGCGGCCTTCTTCCACCGCCCTAGAAAGATCTTCGTTGGTTGCCAGGATCACACGAGTGTCCACTTCGACCGTTTGGGTACCGCCGACTGGCTCGAATTGCAGCTCCTGCAGAACTCGCAGCAACTTCACTTGCATGCTGGTGGAGGCCGTGCCGATTTCGTCCAGGAAGATCGTTCCGCCATCCGCTTGAGCGAACTTGCCAACCTTGTTGCCGATCGCTCCCGTGAACGAACCGGCCACGTGACCAAACAATTCGCTCTCCAGCAACGTTTCCGGCAGAGCACCGCAAGCCACTTCAACAAAGGCTTTGTCACGTCGAGCACTCCGTCGATGGATGGCTCGTGCGATCATTGACTTGCCCGTACCACTTTCGCCAGTGATCAGCACCGTGGCTCGCGTATCGGCGACACTGTCGATCATTTCGAAGATGCGACGCATCCGATGGTCATGACCGACGATATTGTCCAGTCCGAAACGAGTGTCCAGTTGTTGCTTTAAATTGCGGTTTTCCTCGACGACTTTCCGCTGCGAGAGTGCTCGATCAATGGCCATTTCCAGCTCTTGATCTAATAATGGCTTTGTCAGCAGGTCAAAAGCACCGGCTCGCAGCGCTTCAATTCCCGTCTCGGCGGTGGCATAGCCCGTCACGAGAATGACGAAGGTCTGCGGACATACCTTGGTGCAGTGGCTCAACAGATCGAAGCCGTCGCCATCTCGCAGCCGAATGTCGGCGATAATGAGATCGAACGTTTCTCGGTCGACAAGCTCGCGACCGTCCTTCAAACTGGGAGCCGTTTGTACCGTGTAGCCCTGCTCGCGTAGCCAAGCTGACATGGACTCGAGGACTTGGCGGTCGTCATCGACGAGTAAGATGGTCGCGTTGTTCATAGATTCATGTTTCGCGTGAGGAAAAATCGCTGTCGGGCTGGGCGACGAGCGACGAATACACCGGGAAATCCCAATTAATCGTTGCCATCCGCAGGGTCGAACGAACTGCAACTACGATGCGTTTCGTCAGCCGCGTGACGTGCGTGTCAGTTATCTACGTCACTTAAATTAAACCGTCAAAGTCACGTCCGTATCGCAAATGAGACACTGATACGCACAATGGGGGGAAAAAGTCTGTACACTTTGAGGCTATTGTCGTAACGCTTTAAACGATTAGGATTTTTGCTTTGACACCTCGTCTCTTCCATTACCGTTTTTCAGTCTTTTTTACTGAAGCTCAATCTGAGTTTTGCCTGTAGAGTTGTCCTAGCCGGACGGCGCCTTCGAATGGGGATATTCATTCATGCCTATTTCAGTCGTGGTCGCTGATGATCATGCCGTCGTTCGCCAGGGAATCGCCAGCCTCTTAAAAGACTCGGATGTCGAACTCGTCGGTGAGGCGGACGGTGCTAAGGATGCCGTCGCGAAGATTCTGAAGTTACAACCCGATGCCGTCCTGATGGATGTGCGGATGGGGGCGAACGGCGGACTCGAGGCTCTGGAAGAGCTTCGCAAACACGACACGAAGACTCGTGTCATTATGTTGTCATCGTATGACAACCCAACCTATGTCGCTCGTAGCGTCGCCCTAGGCGCCAACGAGTATGTGCTGAAGGACAGTTCGCGCGAGGAACTACTTGACACGATCCACAGGGTTGTGCGAGGAGATGAACCGAGCGTCGATCGGCTCTTCGGCCAGATCCAGGATTTGATGTCACGGAAACGTGAACCGGACGACGATCTCCCGTTGACGGTCCGCGAAGTCCAAGTCTTGCGCCACATTGCTCTCGGTTTGAGCAATCGCGAGATCGGACTGTCCCTGGGCATCAGTGTTGAGACCGTGAAGGAGCATGTGCAGAACATCCTGCGTAAGATCGACGCAACGGATCGGACCCAAGCTGCGGTTTGGGCTGTTCGCAAGAAGTTAGTGTAAACGCTGCTTCGGGCTTGTCTTTGGCGGCCGCGTCGATTCATGGCCACTGTTTTTGGCCGCTCGCGGATGCGCTTGCTCGTAGATCGCTTTCAGTCCCGCCGTGCTCACGTGCGTGTAGATTTGAGTCGTACTTAGGCTTTTGTGCCCGAGTAACTCTTGGACGCTGCGAATGTCAGCGCCGTGGTTGAGCAGATGCGTGGCAAAGCTATGCCTCAAAGAATGAGGCGAGGTGCGTAGGTCGAGGCCTGCGACCTTCAAATGTTTCTCTAGCATTCGGGCGACGCTGCGCGTTGTCAGTCGCCGGCCGAATTTATTGACGAAAACGGGCGCGGTCCCGCCGGGTCGCAATCCGTTGGCCAGTACGCGCGCACTCAGCCACGTTGCCAGTGCGCGCTGGGCGTAGGAGCCGAGTGGTGCGAGGCGTTCGCGGCGACCTTTGCCGCGAACGCGCGCCACCCCTTCCGAAAGATCGAGATCTTCGTCGTTGAGTCCGACGGTCTCACTGACGCGGAGTCCCGCCGAGTACATCGTTTCCAGAATTGCGCGATCGCGCAGTCCGAGGTAGTGTCCATCGGGCGGCGTCACCAACAACTTCGCAATCTCGTCAGTACTGAGAAAGTGCGGCAGGTGTCGTCCAGCGCGCGGATTGCGCAGTGGCTTCGCCGGATTCTGATCCGCCTGGCCTTCGCGCTGCGCGAATTTAAAGAAGCTGCGTAGTGAAGCCAAACGGCGTGCTATCGACGCTTTCGCGTAACCAGCCTCGTGAAGTGCGGCGACGTACTGCCGCAAATCCTGAGCGTTCAGCTCGCGGGGTGTCGGATGGCTGCCATCTTCAGCTTGGAAATAGTCGAGCAGCGCGGCAAGGTCTTCGCGATAGCTTTTGATGGTCAGCGCCGATGCGTTGCGCTCAACCAACAGGTAACGAAGAAAGCGGTCGACTGTGCGTTCCATGGTCGTTCGTAGTTCCGCACGCGTGCGGCTCCGCACCGAAGCAGAATTGGCTACGATGCCAGCAAGGTACTGCCAGCGGAACGATAATAGCAAACCCGCATGCTCGCGTCGTGGAGTTCCGTCGATCTCGCGAGACCAATTCGGAACTACGCAGGACGGTGCTACATGTTGTTCTTTTCGTCGCGGGTGCCCGTCAGGAAAACCCGATTGTGCAGCGGGTTGCTATCACGCGCTTCTCGGCGAATTTTCTGGCTGAGAATCGCGGCATCGTACCAACTGAAACTCAGATCGGGGCTCGACGCATAACGGCCTAAGACCCGCAGAGCTCGCGAACGATTGTCATCGTCGTACAAGAATATGTAGCGTTCCGCTCCTTTGACCAGAGCGACAACGTTGATGTCTTCAGACACTGCGAATCACCTCCTGAACGCGGAACCGGCCCAGGGCGATGTCGGTTCGACGCGCTCTGCCAAGCCTTCCTAGGAATTGGGGTATCGGTCAAATTCGCTCGCTTCCAACACAACCGTTGCTTCGGGAAGGCGAATTCCGGAGCGCCAGCAGCGCCCGTTTTCCCTCAGATCGTTTTAACCGCACCTAATACGGCTAAAAGCGTTAGCAATGATGGCTGCCTGAGTTGCTTTTGAAAGCACGCATTCGCATAGCGTGAAGTCATCGTTGAAAGCACCGACGTATCCTGCGCCGCGTGCAATTATCTCACGATTGATCATCTCGCATACACCGAACCAACAAGTCGTACAACACAACGACAATGATGCGTCACTTTCCGCAACTTCCAGCTCGTAGTGCAAACGTGCTGGCGAAGCAAGTGGTAGCAGACATCTGGTGTCGACGCCCCAATTTCGTACTCCTACTCAATACCCTGGGAAAAACAATTCTCGAGTACGAGTACCGCGTTGCTGAGCACGAGTACGATGTCAAAATCCTACTCAACGCGCAAACGACGGTTCGTCCCGGCACTGAACTGCCATCTCCCGTGAAAACTGCGGCTGGCGCCTTTCGGCGAACTAACAATGAGCGACTTCGATGCTCAACTCACTGCTCGATCCACACTGAACTTGCAGCTCGAACAGGAATCAAGTAAATACCCCCGAGAAAACATATCGCGCGTGACGCTCATCGAAATGCGCCCAATGGATCTGCACATTGAGCTCGGTCATGGAAAGGCTTTGTAATGCTGCGCTGCACCGCTGTTGCCTGGCTATTAATTGCTATGCGTGTCACAGCGATTCATGCCAACTCGACGCCTCAACTCGCCGTCGTTGCGACTGCCGAAGCCGAGGTACGTAGTGGTCCGAGCCTGAAGTACTATGCCACCGATCGATTAATCAACGGCGCGGAAGTAGAAATCTACAAACAATCGCCCGGCGGCTGGTGCGCCATCCGTCCCCCGGCAGGCAGCTTCAGTTACATCCAGGTGGATGCTGTTGAGCCAACCGAACTGCCTGACGTCTTCACTTGCAACAAGACGGGTGTGAAGACGCGAGTTGGTTCCAAGCTTACGCAACGATTCAACGTGCAATACGTCGCCTTGCATCCCGGCGAACGGCTGCAAGTTTTGGGCGCGCCAGTGCGGCTGGGTTCGGCACAGCGCGAATGGTATCCGATTGCTCCTCCTTCGGGTGAGTTTCGGTATATGCGGCTGCAGGACCTGCGAGTCGTAGAACGCAGTCCAGCAAATGAGCGTTTGGCCGAGACCAACGTCGACGATGCAACGCCACTGCCAGATGCTGTCGAGCCGGCGCCATTCCCGTTGTCGGCAGAAGAGTCGGCATTGCCGCTCGCCGATGCAGCGCCGGCTCCGCCTGCAACCGAGGCAATCACCGCAAACACCGAGCTCGCGACGACTCGCATCCCTCCTGGGCCGCGTGGCCAGATGACGACGATGCCAATTCCCGCGCCGCCGGCTCACTCCGTCGCGACGGCACCGGTGCGAGCAGCACAACGTACCACCGACGGTTCCGTTCAGCTCGCCGGACACGCGACGAACGCGACGCCACCGGTATCAAACGCAGCAATCCAGCCGGAGAAACCACAGGCTGACAGCGCCTGGACGGTGATTCCAACCGGTGCGGCAGCAGACCCGAGTTGGGAACTCGCGGAGCTCGAGTTGCAGCTTTCACAACAAGTCACGCGGGAAATCGATCAATGGCAACTTGCCACCATCGCCACCCGCACACGCGAGTTGGCTGGGCAATTAAGCGACTCGCAGTTGCGTCGCGATGCCCAGCGCCTATGGCAACGCACGCAGGAGTTTGCCAATATCCAACGCCGCCATCGCTTGCTGCTCAATCAACAGTCAGAAGAAGGAATCGCGCTGGTGAGTGCTGTCACATCAGTGCCCTCCTCGCGAATTGCGACAGCCGCCTTCGTTGATGAAGCACCAATCACTCCACTTGGCAAGCCAGCGCTGCGTGGGGCAAATCGCCAACGGGGGCCTGTGTCGCATGATCCTCGAGCTGTTGCTCGCTTGGCGTCGCAACGCAATCGGTCTGCCTCAACAATGTCACCCTATGCAGGCCGCGGCTGGCTTGTACCTGTGATTACCGCACGCACCGATCTGCCGCGCTACGCGTTGACGGATGAACAAGGTCGCGTGACCTCATTCGTTGCTGCAGTTCCAGGCCTCAACTTGCATCGCTATCAAAAGCACGAGGTTGGTGTCGTCGGGCGAACTCAACCTGCGTCAGCGCGGCAAGCAGCGTATCTTGTTGCCGAGCGAATCGTCGTGCTCGATCGCTAGCAGACAACGCGACGCTCTCCTGTCGAAAAATAAAACTATCCCCCGAGCCCACTCCCGTCCGAATTATCAGTGTGACCGGCAAACTTGAACGCGGTCCACGAATGTTCTACAAGCGGGGGGCTTTATGGAACTGGGTGCTGATTCTCCGCGCGCTGCGCAGTCTGCTGTCGTTTCGCGCGCTGGAGCGGTGAGACGCTTCGCGCAGACTGCGCGCCGCAACTCACGCTGTTTACTCACGCTCGTCCTGTTGCTCGCTAACGGCCCTTGGGTCCATGCCGCGACACTGACGAAGGCGTCCACCAGTCGCAGCGATCGCAAGCAAGCTATTGACGAAATGCCATTGGCGCAGCTCACGCCCGACGCGCGAGCTCGCATCCAGCAGGTGATCGAGAAACCTACGATGTTTCGGCGAATGCCGATTCACGAAGTCGACTGCGATCCGAAGCTGCACCGTTTTCTGATCCGCTACCCCGAGGTTGTCGTCAACATTTGGCAACTGATGGGAATTACAAAGGTCAGCGCCGATCGCGTTGGACCATATGTGTTCAACGCGTCCGACGGTGTCGGCACGGTCACCAAGGTCGAATTGATCTATGGCGATCAAGACACGCACCTTTTGTACTGTGAAGGCAAGTACGAAGGGCCGTTGTTTCAAAAACCGCTAACCGGCCGTTGCGTCCTCTTGCTGAAGGCGGGCTACAAGGAAGATGCGAACGAGCGTTTTCATATCTCGAATCGACTCGACGTCTTTCTACAAATTGACAATGTGGCCATCGATGCCGTGACGCGCACCTTGCATCCGCTCGTCGGCAAGTCGGCGGATTTGAACTTCGTGCAGACAACCGACTTCCTGGAGAAGATCTCGCGGACGTCGGAAGAGAACGGCACCGGCATGCAACGTCTAGCTCAACGGCTGGAAAACGTAGATCCGCAGATTCGCGATCAGTTTTCCCAGCTCACGCAAGAAATTCACACCAATGCCCAAGGCAGAGTTGCGCGCCTGAGCGCCGCCCAGGCAGTACCGCGCTAACAGTGCGCAGATCGAGTCGCATCTTCTCGTGACGAAAGGACTGTTTCGTCACGGTCCGCCGCCCCTCATCTCGCCTTCGCAAATCTGAGCGAGGTGCCAAGGATCACGGCTGACTAGATGAGCACCGTGAGATCCATTTGAACTGCCTCGATAGTCGTTGAACGGATCGTTCGGTCGAAGCCAAGCGTCTCGACGAGAGTGTATCTGCCGTTGACGGGATTGGCGTATTTCTCCACCAACTGCTTCTCGCCGATCACAAGCCAGTATTCCTTGACGTTGCCAGCTGCGTAGATCTCGGCTTTTTCACGGTCCAGGTCTTCCGAAGTGATGGCAACTTCAATGACGAGTAACGCTGTCTGAGGGTGCGAGTGGCGGTACTCGTCTGAGCTGCTCTGCACAACTGCCAAGTCAGGCTCCGGTTCCGAGTCTAAGAACGACAACGGCTGTTCCTGCCTCAACACGTACGTATCGCTTAAGCATGCGCGGAGCGTGGCGGCCATCTTCTCCACGATCCAACTGTGGCGAGGGGACTTAATCATTTTCCGCACAATGACTCCACGCAACAACTCAGTGCGTTCGTCAATGATGCCCGACGCACCCAATTCGTGGTACTGGGCAAGCGTGATCGGTAAAGCCACTTGCCGTACGGCCGGTTTGTCCAGAATTGAACTCATATTCGTGGCGTTGTACCTATTGAAGTGACGCAACTCTGCCGCTGAGCGTTTAACATCTCAAAAATTGCGGTCGAGCATGTGGCCCCGACGCCAAAAGCCTTACTTTAGGCCCGCAGCTCCGAGGCGTCAAACGGCGAACTGAGGTCCTGTAATCTTACAGCCGACAGTTGTTGATCTTCGTCTCGAGGATCGCCGAAGCTCCGAGCGTCTCAAGCCGCTCCATCGCTTCGATGACATCCTTGCGTCGCACCATGACGCGAACGGCGCACCAATTGGGATCTTCCAATGCGTTGACGGTCGGCGAATCAAAGCCGGGCGTAATCTGTTCGGCGTCAGCCAGCTTGTCGCGTAGGACGTTGTATTCGAGCAGCGAGTAGTCACGGGCGATCACGACACCTTCCAGGCGCCGCACGACGCGGTCGGCTAAAGCCAACATGCCGGCGTCACGCAGATTTGGATTCTGCACCAGCACGGTCTGATACTGACCAATCTCGTCCATGATTCGTAGGCGATTTGCGGCGAGCGTGCTGCCGGTTTCGACCAAGTCGACAATTGCATCGGCAACACCCAGCGCTACCATGATCTCGACGGACCCGGACAAGCGGACCAGATGCACGTCCGTCTGGCGGTCCTTCAAATAGCGTTCGGTGCAGTTGGGAAAGGTGGTCGCGATCCGTTTGCCGGCCAGTTGTTCCGGTGCGTGAATCGCGCTGTCCTCTGGCACACAGATCGCCAAGCGACATTTACCGACACCTAGCTGCAACCGTTCCTGCACATCAACACGGCTCTCTGCGATCAGGTCACTACCGGTGATGCCCATATCGATCGCGCCCTCGGCGCAGAGAATTGGAATGTCGTCGGTGCGAAGGAACGTCACATCGACGGGCATCTCTCGCACACGGGCAAACAGACTACGGTCTTGGCGGCGGAAGCTGAGCCCCGCTTGGCCAAGTAACTCGCTCGCCAACTCGCTTAGCCGCCCTTTACTAGGCACGCCGATCCGCAGATTTCTCATTGTTACTCGTCTTTCTCCGCTGCCTTACGGGCAGCTTTCTCGTCCAGTCCGCTGGTGCCAAAGCGGCGCGCCAGCTCGCTGCTAACCTCTTCCAAATCCACGCGTTGCTGTCCCAACAGGACGAACAAGTGGTAGAGCAGATCGCCGACTTCGTAAACAAAGTGAGCGCGCTGATCGGGTCCGGCCGGCTCTTGCGCGGCCTCGACAACCTCTGCGGCTTCCTCCAAAATCTTGGCACCGATCTTGGGAACACCGCCCTGGAGCAGCTTCGTGGTGTACGACCGTTCCGGTGGATTGTCACGTCGATCCACGACAACGGCCATTAGCTGTTCAAAAACTTGACTCGGGTTGCTCATCCACAGACTCTTCCGAAAACAGTTGCCGGAGGCGAACGACGACGGTCACTATACTAGAGTGAGTCTCAACAACTGGCAATTCCGCCGCGAATACTCGCGTCCCCCGCTACTGACATCGCGCTACCTTTTTCGCACACGAAGTTCATGACGAGTCCTCAATTATCACAAGACTGCTGGTTTCTGACGGGGCCTACCGCTAGCGGAAAAACGGCCATCGGCCTGGAGTTGGCCGAACGGCTCGGCGCCGAAATCATCTCGCTGGACTCAATGGCGATCTATCGCGGCATGAACATTGGCACTGCGAAGCCCACCGCCGAGCAACTTGCGCGGGTGCCACATCATTTGGTGGATATCGTCGAGCCGACCGACGCCTACAGCGTTTCCGACTACGTAGCCGCTGCCGAAGAGACAATCCGCGAGATTCGTAACCGGGGACGCGAGGTGTTGTTCGTGGGCGGCACGCCGCTCTATTTGAAGGCGCTGCTGCGGGGGATGTTTGACGGCCCGCCAGGCGATGTGCCATTTCGTGAACAAATCATGGCCGAAGCGGCGACGGTCGGTACCGAGGCCTTGCACGACCGCTTGGCACTGGTCGACCCCTTGTCCGCAGCCAAACTGCACCGGAACGATCTGCGTCGCATCGTGCGTGCCCTGGAAGTTTATCGCGTTACCGGCCAGCCAATCAGCCACCAACAGCTCCAATTCGATGAGGGAAAACCGGCGGAATCCTGCCGCGTGTTCGTGCTCAATTGGCCCCGCACGGTACTCCACCAGCGAATCAACGAGCGCGTGGCCCACATGTTTGAGCTGGGCTTGGTCGCCGAGGTTCGCGAGCTGCTGGAGCGCCATGGCGATTTAGGCAAAACAGCCAACCAGGCGGTTGGATATCGCGAAACGATTCGTCATCTGCGTGAAGGGATCGATTTGGAGCAAACCATTCGTGACACGCAAACCCGCACGCGGCAGTTTGCCAAACGCCAAATGACCTGGTTTCGCAGCCTACGTGAATGCCGCTGGGTGAGTCGTAGTACCGACGACGACCCCACGGAAATCGTCGACGAAATCGTCCGCGACGGGCGTTCGCTCGCCTGATCCAGTTGAGCGAAAACGGCAGAATCCGGCAGATGGGGGCCCCGCGCCTACCGCCGAGCGGAAAACGAAGTAAAATCTGAAGTTTTGCCAATGGCCCCAATGGGCGGCTGGGCGGTAGATCATAACGACCAAGTATTCGAGGACCGAGCTTTGTTACGGAGCCATACCTGCGGCGAACTGCGTGCCAGCCACGAGGGTCAACAGGTGACACTTTGCGGCTGGGTTGACAGTTACCGCGATCACGGCGGAACCATCTTTGTCGACCTACGCGATCGATACGGGAAGACTCAGGTGGTCTTCGATCCGGACATCGGTGACGCGCAGTTGGCACTCGGACGTTCCCTGCGCAGCGAAGACGTCATTAAGGTCACGGGCAAGGTCTCGCATCGCCCCGCCGGTACGGTGAATCCGAAGCTCGACACGGGCGAGGTGGAAATTCGCTCCACCGAAGTCACACTCCTCAACAAGTGCCTGAATGCTCCGTTCGCTCCGGGACAGCAGGACCTGCCAGGCGAAGACTTGCGACTCCGTTATCGTTATCTCGATTTGCGTCGCCCCGCCATGCAGCGCACCTTGGTGACGCGCAGCCGCATCATCAAGACGATGCGCGACTACTTTGACGAGAACAACTTTATCGATGTCGAGACGCCGATTCTGGGACGCAGCACGCCGGAAGGTGCGCGCGACTATCTCGTCCCCTCGCGCGTCAACACGGGCAACTTCTTCGCATTGCCGCAGTCGCCGCAGCTTTACAAGCAGATTCTGATGATCGCCGGCTACGATCGCTACGTCCAAGTGGCCCGCTGCTTCCGCGATGAAGACTTGCGAGCCGATCGCCAGCCGGAGTTCACGCAGTTGGACTTAGAGATGTCCTTCGTCGAGATGGACGACATCATCGGGATGATCGACGGTCTGATGGTGCGGCTCGCCAAAGAGTTGTTGGACATCGATCTGAAAACGCCGCTGCCGCGGATGACCTACGACGAAGCGATGGAGCGATTCGGACACGACGCGCCAGACCTGCGTTACGGCATGGAACTCGTCGACTGCACCGATTTGGCCGCTCAGGCCGAATTCCGCGTGTTCCGCGGCGTGGCCGACAGCGGCGGACGCGTTCGCGCGATCAATGCCAAAGGCGCGGCCAACAACTACTCGCGCAAAGACATCGACTTGATGACCGAGTGGGTGCAGCAAGATTTTGGCGCGAAGGGCTTGGCTTGGTTCAAAGTCGATGCCGACGGTAAGCTCAGTTCACCGATTGCAAAGAACTTCAGCGACGAACTGTTGCAGAAGTTCAAGGAACGAATGGCAGCAGAGCCTGGCGACTTCCTGTTGATTAGCGCCGATACGTGGGATGTCACGTGCCGCGTGCTGAACGCACTCCGTCGCCGCTTGGCTGCCGAGTTGAAGCTCTATGATCCGTCGGACATGAACTTCTCCTGGGTCGTCGAGTTCCCCATGTTCGATTATGACCCGGAAGAAAAACGCTGGGTGGCCATGCACCATCCGTTCACAGCGCCTCGTCCGCAGGACTTACCGCTGCTGGATACGGATCCACAAGCGGCCCGAGCCGTCGCCTATGACTTGGTCATCAATGGTTCAGAAGCGGGTGGCGGTACGATTCGTATTCACGACAACCAGATTCAGCAAAAGGTATTCGGCCTGCTGGGTATGGATGAAGAGAGTGCTCAGGAACGCTTCGGCTTCTTGCTGGATGCTCTTCGCATGGGCGCACCGCCGCACGGTGGTATCGCATTGGGCATCGATCGTATCGTGATGCTGTTCGCCCAGCTCGAAAGCATTCGCGACTGCATCGCGTTTCCCAAGACGCAGCGAGCGACCGATCTCATGACTGGTGCTCCAGGCACTGTCGAAAGACGACAGTTGCAAGAGCTGGGAATTCGCATCGCTGCTGAGAACAAATAGCCTTGCAGTGGTGATTCACTACGGTAACGCTCGCATGTTGCCGTCGGCGAAAGCGGGACAACGACCGCAGACGATGTGCTGCGGTCGTGTGCCTGCCTAAAGGAGTGCAACGATGTTATTGGAGTGGCACCTTCGATCTTATAAGCAGCCTGCGTTGGCTGTATGGCGACGGACTCTGTTGATCGTCGCGTGGATTTGCGCCGGCTACATCTCGGGATGCGGATCGCCAAATGACAAGTCAACGCCAGCTCCCGCAGCAACGCCTGCAAATCACAACCAGGCAGCGACGCCCCGGACAACAGCGACAACGGCAGCGCCGGAACGTACCGTGAAAGAGTCGCTCGCTGATCCAATCGCCACAGCTCCGCGGACACCTCCAGCGGCGTCAACATTTCCCGATGACGAAAGTGTGGACAACCTCTTTCGCCCCGAAGTGATACTGAG
>JAGQPK010000119.1 GCA_020426755.1 Planctomycetales bacterium | reverse complement strand
CCGGAGCGTCCAAGCAACACTTGACGCCCGCCACCAACTCGCCGCCGTCATTCGGCGCACCAAGCCGCGTTGGCTATTCGCGCCGTACTGGGTTGATGCTCACCCCGACCACGTCGCCGCCACCGAGTTAGTCGAGGCCGCGCGGTTCTGGGCCAAGTTGACCAAGTGCGATATTCCGGGTGAGCCCCACCATCCCGAACGGATCTATAACTACTACTGCGTCCATCTGCGACTCGCGACACAGCCCGCTTTCGTACTCGACATCTCACCCTACTGGGACCAAAAACTCGCAGCACTCGCTAGTTACCAAAGTCAGTTCGTCACCGGTCGCGAACACCTAGAAGTGTCGTTTCTCGATCGACAACGCGATGAAGCTGCCTACTGGGGAAAAATGATCGGCGTCCGCTACGGTGAGCCCTTCGCCAGCC
This sequence comes from Planctomycetales bacterium, assembly GCA_020426755.1. Lineage (GTDB taxonomy): Bacteria > Planctomycetota > Planctomycetia > Pirellulales > Pirellulaceae > JAGQPK01. The sequence goes on along the minus strand of JAGQPK010000119.1, from coordinate 10,037 downwards.
GCGAACCACTCGGCATGACGACGATGCGTGGCTTGATCTGAAGAATATTGAATGTTGAATATTGAAGTGAAGAGAATCACGTTTGACATACCGTGGTGGACATATCTACTTCAAAATTCAATATTCAAAATTCGATATTCAAAATTCAAAATTCACTTCCAGCATCGCCGCCTCGAGAATCTTTTGAGCGACAACGGTTTTGCTGCCGCTGGCGGAAAGAACAACGCGGCCGGCTTTGTTGAGCATTTCGATCTGCGTATCTAGCGCATTCATCGCGCTCGGCGAATTTAAGACGACCAAGTCACAACACTTCTGCTCGAGTTTTCTCAGCGCGCGGAAGCGATGGTCTTCGGTTTCCAGCGCGAAGGCAATCGCCCATTGGTCACTCCGCTTGCCGGCACCCAGCGTCGCCACGACGTCCGGGGTTTCGATCAATTCCAGCACCAGTCCGTGGCCGGTCTTGTGCAGCTTTTGGTCCGAGACCTGTCGCGGTCGATAATCACACGGCGCGGCGACGCCGATCAGGCCGTCGTGAGTGGGGAATTCGGCCTGCGCAGCCGAGAGCATTTCTTCGGTCGAGATCACGTCGATCACGCGCGCCTCCGCCGGATACTGGATCTCGACGGGACCGCTGATGACCGTGACTTCGTGGCCTGCCGCCAGCGCCGCAGTAGCTAAGGCCTGCCCCATCCGACCACTCGACGCGTTGGTGAGAAAGCGGACCGGATCCAAGTACTGTCGCGTCGGACCGGAAGTAATCAGAATGCGTGACATGCTTCAGCACCTCGCGCTGGCAGATTTAGGAACGATTATTTCTGATTGCTGATCTCGCCTTGTTTCGCATTCCACTCGGAAATCAAAAACCCAAAGTCAGAAATCAACAATCATCATTCACCAATCCTATCCGCGGGCCTCCGACATGGATTCGATTGCTTTCAGAATTTGCGTCGGCTCCGCCATCCGGCCGACACCCGTTTGGCGGCAACTGAGCCAGCCGGCTTGCGGCTCGACAAAGTGGACGCCGTCCGAACGAAGCTGCGCAACGTTGCGTTGGACGGCCGGCTGGAGCCACATCTGATCATTCATGGCGGGCGCTATCAGCACCGGTCCGGCAAAGCAGAGATAGAGCGTCGAAAGCAGATCGTCCGCTGCGCCCGTCGCCATTTTGCGCATGAAGTCCGCCGAACACGGCGCGATACACAACAGCTCCGCGCGCTGAGCTAGTTCGATATGAGCGCCCAGCGGATAGCCTGGATCGAACAAGTTGGTGGCTACCGCGTGCCCAGTGAGCGCCGCGAAAGTTGCCTCACCGACAAACTGCCCCGCGGCGGCCGTCATCACAACCGTGACGTCCGCACCACCTTGGACCAATTGGCTGACAAGGGCCGCCGACTTGAAGGCCGCAATGCCACCGGTGACACCCACGACCAGTCGACACGGCGTCATAGATCGTTGGGATCCAAGTCACCAAAGTTCGGAATGCCCTCCGGCTCGTGGACAATCTGGACTTCATTGCTGGTGTCGAGATAGATCTTGTCCTGAATGATCTCCTGCAGGACGATTTCCATCTTGTTCTCGGTGCTGACATTGACCAGCGGTCGGCTGCCGGCATTGAGCGCCACGAGACGCTTCTGGATCAGCGTCGATAACTTGAATCGACCGCCAACCTTGTTAACGATGGATTCTTCCTTCAGATCTTCGAGCATCTTTATCTATCTCCAAAAGAGTCTTACGCTGATTTGATGGCGTTTGGGTTCGCCGCAAGGCGCTAGCCGCGGTATCTGCCGAATCGAACCGACACGAGCGCGTTGCGGCGAACTAGTTCAACCTAATCTTCTTGGCTGCAACAAAGCACTAGCTCTCCGCTTGCAACAGTTCACAAACACGCTGAACCGTCGCCTCGATGGTGTCATTGATCACATCGTAGCGGTAGTGATCCTTGAATTGCCACTCGTGGCGCGCAACTTCCAGACGCCGCTGAATTGTCTCCTCGGTTTCGGTGCCACGGCCTCGCAATCGCCGCTCCAACTCGACCAAGCTCTGCGGGCGGACGAATACGGATATGGCATCCGGGAAGCTGGCAATCACCGATTGCATCCCCTGGACATCAATTTCTAAGACTACCCACTTTCCCGCTTGCAAGCTAGAGGAGACGGTTTCGCGTAGCGTGCCGTACCAGTACCCCCTCCCGTAAACTTCGAAACACTCCAGGAATTCATTGGCTGCCCGTCGCTGCTGAAAGTCATCGTCGCTGAGGAAGACGTAGTCGACGCCGTTCTCCTCGCCTGGTCGCGGCGGTCGGGTCGTCGCCGAAACACTCAGCACCAACGGCAGCGGACACTGGTCAATCAGTTGCTTGACCAGGGTCGTCTTACCGGCACCCGAGGGTCCGGAAATGATGACCATTTTGCCCACGCCCATGGCGCGTTTCCTTTCGTACGTACCCGCCGGCTATTCGACATTCTGAACCATCTCGCGCAGCCGCTCGATGGCCGTTTTGATTTCCACAACATGCCGGGCGACCTGCGCGTCATTGGCCTTGGAGCCAATCGTGTTCGTTTCGCGCAGCATCTCTTGAATCATGAAGTCCAGCTTTCGTCCGGGCGCCGTCTCGTGTTGGACCATGTTTTCGAACTGCTGCAAATGACTTCGCAAGCGGACGATTTCTTCCGAAATGTCCGAGCGTTCGGCAAACACGCCCACTTCCCGCACGATCAGTGTGGGATCGGCCTGCACCTTGTGCTCCGAAAGCAATTGATTGATGCGATCCAGCAGTCGCGTTTCATAAGCCCTGACGATCTCGGGAGCGCGACCTTCAATCTGCTGCAACTCGCGAGACATGACCTGCAGGTTCGACATTAGATCTGCCGCCAAGGCCGCCCCTTCGCGGGCCCGCATCGTGTTGAGCTGTCCGATACAGTCGCGCACCACCTGCTGAATGACCGGCCACTCCTGCTCCAAATCTTTCGAGCGTTGCGTGTCGCCAACGGCTCCCGGCAGATTCAAGAGCGTGCCCCATTCCAAATGCGGTACGCCGGCTTGATCGCACGGCTTGCACTGCTTGGCCAGACGCTGCAACTGCTGATAGTACCCGAGAATGATCGCTTCATTCAGCAAACAGTTTTCAGGCGAAAGATCGCGTGTGACCGTCAGCGTCAATTGCAGCGAACCACGCCGCACCTGATCTCGCACGACGGCTTCGATATCGCCTTCAAGTGAGTTATAGCCTTCAGGCAAACGGGAGATCAGCTTGAAATGGCGGTTGTTGACCGCGCGGATCTCGACCCGCGTCATCTCGCCGCCAGCTTGCTGCTGCGCTTCGCCGAATCCCGTCATGCTAAGCAACACGGTGCGCCCCTTCGATTCTCATGGCCCCAAAGCTGTGGGATGGCAAGTCGTTTCCCGCAACGGCTGATCGGTCGCGATCGGTGCGAACACACAACCGACAACGACCGCGTCGCAGAACTAAGCCAGCATGCTATTCGGTGGTGGCACCGTCACCGGCCGGCGCAGCCCCATCGGCGGCAGGCGCCAGGGCAGCGGGCCCATCAACTTCAGCGCTACTGCCGGTTGCGTTGCTGCCGGATTCGGTCGTGTCAGTGGATCCAGCCGAGTTATCGACGGGCGGCAAAATCGGCGAATTCGCGCCGTCGCTGGTCGGCGTCGGAATCACTTGGGTATCGGTCAAGGGTGTCGCTTCACCAAACGACCCCGTCGACTGCCCCAGGAACTTAACGGCACCAATCGACAGCACGATCCAAAACAGCGCGACCCCGATCGTGATCCGTGTGAAGGTATCGCCAGCCTTGGTACCGAAAGCGCTCTGCCCCCCCATGCCACCGAAGGCTCCCGCCAAGCCGCCACCGCGACCACGCTGAATGAGCACCAACAGGATGAGAAAGATGGCGACCAGCGACATCGTGATACCGTAAAAGTAGTGGCCAAAGCTGGCCAGTAACATGGCGTGCGCCGGTAGGTCAGCAACTGCGTGGAGTGACATATTCGCTTGGAACTCCCGAAAAGGCGTGATTTGCTCGAGCTCGTTGGTCCGTTACGATTTGGCTGCGGCGATAATCGCGGCGAAGCCATCGGCCTTCAACGCGGCGCCGCCGACCAACGCTCCGTCGATATTGGGTTGTGACATTAACTCGGCAGCGTTGTCTGGCTTGACACTACCGCCATATTGGATGCGCACGGCAGCGGCGACATCGGCGCCAAATTGATCCGACAGCAATTGGCGGATCCCAGCGTGAACTTCTTCGGCCTGCTCCGGAGTTGCCACACGTCCCGTCCCGATCGCCCAGACGGGCTCATAGGCAATCACGATTCCCTTGGCTTCCTCAGGGGTCACCCCAGCCAGCGACCCAGTGAACTGCTCTTCGATCACCTTCATGGTCTGGCCAGCTTCGCGCTGTTCGAGCAATTCGCCCACGCAGACAATTGGAATCAGCCCTGCGCCAGAGCAACGCGGGTCTTGCGATTGATCTCTTCGTTGGTCTCGCCGATCACATTCCGGCGTTCGCTATGGCCCAAAATGACGTAAGTGCATTTGAGGTCGTTCAGCATCTCGGCGCTCGTTTCGCCGGTGAAAGCGCCATTGCCTTCAAAGTACATATTCTGTGCGCCCAGTTTCACGCTGGAACTGCCCAGCGCCTCGCGTACGGCATCCAGATAAACGAAGGGAGGGCAGACGGCAACATCAACGCCGCTAATTCCTGCCACCGCAGCAGCCACCCCCTGAGCCAGCTCAACCGATTGCTGGCGATTCAAATTCATTTTCCAATTACCGGCGACGAACGGAGTTCTCACGGCGAGTAGATCCTTTGTATTGAAACGATTGTGTGCGAGTGGACTTCGTCAAAGCATCCGCCCAGGACGCCGAAACGGACTAGTCCCACTGCTTGCCGACAACTTCCGCGATCTTGCGGAGTTGCACCATTAGCTCTGCATACTGTTCGGGCAACAGTGCCTGTGGGCCGTCCGACTTGGCTTTCTCCGGGCAGTTGTGCACCTCGATATGGACTCCGTCCGCGCCGGCCGCAAGTCCTGCCAACGCACAAGCGGGAATCAAGTCTGGGCGGCCCGTCGCGTGACTCGGATCGACAATGATCGGCAAGTGCGAAAGCGTTTTGACCAGCGGTACCGCCGCGACGTCATACAGATTGCGAGTGGCCTTGTCAAAACCACGAATACCACGCTCGCAAAGTACGACATTCGGATTGCCTTGAGACAGCACATACTCGGCGCTCATCAGCAAGTCTTCGATGGAAGCCGCCATGCCGCGTTTCAGCAGCACGGGTCGACCGGCCTGGCCGACTTCTGTGAGCAGCGTGAAGTTCTGCATGTTGCGAGCGCCAATCTGCATCATGTCAGCATATTCAGCAACCATTTCGACGCGACGCGGATCCATGACCTCAGTGACAATCGGCATCCCGAACTCATCGCCGACCGCACGCAGAATCTTGAGCCCTTCTTCACCAAGCCCTTGAAATGCGTAAGGGCTGGTGCGGGGCTTGAACGCGCCGCCGCGAAAGATGTTGGCGCCAGCTGCACGCACCGCTTTGGCGATCTCGCGCATCCGTTCCGGCTCCTCGACCGCGCAGGGCCCTGCAATCATGCCCAGATGGCCGCCACCGATCTTGACGTTGCCAACGCTGATGATGCTCGGCTGCGGATGTGCCTCTAGGCTTGCTAGCTTGTATGCCGGCAGCACCGGGACAACTTCGGCCACACCCGTGATGGCGCGCAATGGCTCGATCGGAATCTTCGACTCGTCACCGATCACCCCAATGATGGTGCGATATGTGCCGCGACTCAGGTGGGCGCGCAGCCCGAGTTCTTCCACATGTTCAACAACATGCTGTATCTGTTCTTCGCTCACCCCGGAACGCAAGATGATGATCACGGCCGCTAACCTTCTGGAATGGACACTATCGCGATTCGAACGAATCCAGCAGTTTACCAAACAGGATGCTGGCGCGTCGAGGGCACCCGCGACATTCGGTATCAGCGCCTTGCGCGTTACGCTCGGATGTGAAAAAGAGAAAAATAAGAAACATAGGGGCAGTAGCTAAATGACAGCAAGTACACCGACCGATAGCAACGCATGACCTGAGCCTTGTGGCTCATCAGTGCCGACTTTGTGAGCTGCGAGTGCGACCGCAATAGTATCAATGCATCGCGGCGCCTGCCTCCGAGCGTGCCGGTCAATTGTAATGAGACTAGAAGATTGGTGTGTGGGAAGATTCAAAAGGAGCCCTCCCATGAAAGTCCGTTTTGTAGCGCCGGCCCTGGCAGTGGCTGCTCTGTTCTTGTTGACAGCTAGCAGCGCTCATGCAGGGTTGTTCGGCTGTGGCAGCTGCGGCTGCGAGCCGTCTTGTGGCGCACCGGCCGTTGTCTGGGGCACGTGTTGTGCCCCGCAACCGTCTTGGTGTGATGTTGATTGTGGTTGTTCCAGCAGCTGTGCACCGTCCTGCCATCGTGGGTTGGGCCTGCTGTCTGCTTTGAAAAGCGCCTGCCGTCCGCGCTTGGGCCTGCTGAGCTGCCATTCGTGCAACTCCTGCGAGCCGGCCTGCGGTTGTGCAGCTGAGCCGTCTTGCGGCTGTGATGCTGGCTGCTCGTCCTGCGATTCTTGCGCAGCTCCGGCCTGTGAGCCCACCTGTGGTGCTCCGGCCGCTTGCGAGCCTTCTTGCGGCTGTGCCGCCCCAGCATGCGATGCTTGCGAACCGGCTTGCGGTTGCGAACCCGCTTGTGATCCTTGCTGCAAGCCCCGTCGTTGCGGTGGCCTGCTGAAGAAGCTGTTTTCTCGCAAGAGCTGCTGCGCTTCGGCTTGCACCGTGAGCTGCGAACCCGCTTGCGGCTGTGCAGTTGAGCCCTCTTGCGGCTGCAACTAAATCGACGAGAGTTACGTCGGGAGACCATGTCCCTCATTACGGATAGCGGCCTGACCGACGCTTCTCGCTGAATAAAATCTGAAGCCTGCAATCGCTTGCTTGACGAGCGGTTGCGGGCTTCTTTCATTTTCAGCGCATTGACGGATCGCGGAAAATCGGGCACCGTAAAGTCGGCTTCGCAGTCCGGCGGGTGAAGAGACCGAAACAAGCGTTTGGGTGCACTGGCTGGCACGACGCCAAAGGGAGGCCCGGCAATGAGCCAGCGTGGTGTCGCGGACAGGCGTGTTGATTCATCCTGGCGTCCGATGTCGCAGTGGAGAGCGATCACAGCGGTTCTCACGCTGTCCTGTGCCATGTGCGGTTTTCTGCTGTGCAGTTTCACACAGGCTCAGACCGAATCGGCCAGCGAGACGTCAATAACTCGGCCCAAGCCATACGCCCAAGCGACGCCTGTGGGCGATGTATTGCCACCAAGGTCGACCGCGCCAGGCAATCGCGGCGGCGCGGCCCAGGCCGACTTCGACACGCTGATCGACCTGATCGAGACAACGATCGCACCCGACACGTGGGAAACAGTCGGCGGCGAAGGTGCCATCAGCGGTTTTCCAGGCGGCGTATACGTCGATCCGGCTGGCGTCCTGCGGCAGATCCCGGAGGCAAGCGTCCCGAAGCTGGAACAGCTCTGGCAACGTGCCGCTCGCACAAGTCACTGGACAGGCGAGCCCGTCGCCAACCCCAGCCCCCTGCGGTGCGTTTCCCTGCGAGCACTACACGAGGCCTGGCTGAATCGCAATCCAGCCGATACTGAATCGATCGATCAGATGCTGCATTTGGCGGGACTTGAACGCATCGATCGCGTCCTGCTCGCACGGCACCGAATCAATGAAGACACGGCCGACTCAAACGCCCCCCCGGCACTTGACGACGTCGTTCTCGCGGGCCCCGCCGGCCCCTGGACCGTTGATCGGCAAGGACGTCATGTCAGCAAACGCACAGGCCGGCCCGTCTTGCGACTCGAGGACTGGGTCCACCTACTGCGCAACGCTGAGCAACAGAACGGCCGATACACATGCTCTATTACACCCACGGATACGGGCCTCGCAGCGGCTCAACGCTACGCAACGGAGGCAGCCGCGCGCCCCCTTCGCGCCGGGCAACGCCGCAGCTACCTGGATGGCCTGCGCGAATCTCTCGGCCTACAGCGAGTAGAAATCCAAGGACTCGACCCCAACTCGCGCGTGGCGCGCGTGCTAGTCGAAGCCGACCACCACATGAAGAAGATCGGCATCGGCCTTGAGCCAGGCACCGACCGCGTCACAAGCTACCTCGACCGACTCGTAGAGTCCCGTCGCATCCCGCAATCTATGGACATCCTGCGGTGGTGGTTCACCCTTGCCCCCGACGTAGTCACACTGAATCGCCCGCCGAAAGGCGATGAAACCTCAAGCAGTGAATACCTGTTCGCCAAGCAAGCAGTTCAAGTGCTGAGCGAAAACGAGCTGCTGAGCGAACGTGGCGAACGAGTGCATACCGGCACGAGCGACGAGCTGACGGCGCGATTTGCGCAGGAGTTCACGGCGGATTTCGCTGAGCTAGGCCGAAAGTATCCCGTCTACGCCGATCTCGACAATCTATTCCGCTGGTCGATCGTCGCAGCGCTCGTCCACCAGTCAACGGCGAACTCGCACGCCATGCCGTCCACGTCGACAACCGGTAGCGACGCCACGCCACGGTCACCTTGGACGCCTGCCGAGCTCCTACGCAGTGACTTGACATGGATTCAAACGGCACGAGCAGCCCGCTGGGTGCCATCGATTATCAACGATCGCAGCATTGATCGTCGCCAATTTGTGGCAGTCGTCAGCGGCGGCGTGCAGTTTGACCATTCGCAAATCCCCACTCCAGCAACCGAAAAGACATTCCGCAAACCGAGCGACCTGGCGCCCACCGCTGGCCACGCCAACTGGTGGTGGGACGCGGCGAGTAGGTGACTTTTGAATATCGAATTCCGAATATTGAATTTCGAAGTGCCAAAATCGCCAGTTGCTCTGCGGTCGAAGATTTACGATTGCTGATTTTCGAATGACATTCCTCAATCAGAAATCAGCATTCCTCGATCAGCAGAGACAGGCGAGGAAACCGCGAGTTTTTGCCGGTGAGCCTGCACGGCTGAGCCCCCGTGGCAACGCACAATCTGGGGCCGTTGGCTCAAGTTGAAACGGACGATGAAGACGTCCCGTCGATTGACGCGCACAGGCAGAAGAAGAGTGGGCCTGAGAGGAGTCGAACCTCCACGAGCTAATGCTCACTAGAACCTGAATCTAGCGCGTCTGCCAATTCCGCCACAAGCCCAGAACAAGAATGCAGAAGCGAGAATGTAGCTGACCGGCGGCAAACGTGCAAGGCGTCGAATTATGGAGTGCGATCACGCAGCTATCGCTTTTGCTGTCGGGACGGAAGCCACCGAAAAGAGACGCCAACCGACTTGCGCTCAATGACATGACCATTAATGATTGCGCCGCCGCACTCCATAAACGCCTGCCATTCACCCACGAGGTTAGTAGCGCGGACACTGCGGGTCAACTTGCAGGGCCCAGGCGTCAATTCCGCCGGTCATACTTTGCGCCTGCGGCCAGCCATTAGCGCGGAGCCAGCGGGCGACCATCAAGCTGCGGCCGCCGTGGTGGCAATAAACGACTAGGGGCTGCCCCGTGTTCTGCGGCAGTTCACCTGACCGGCTAGGGAGCTCATCCATCGGGATCCAGCATGCCGTATCGATTCGATTTAAAGCCCACTCGTCGGCGCGACGGCAATCGAGCAATATCGCCGAGCCGTCATTGCGCTGCACCTGTTGATTCACTGTGTTGACATCGACTTCGAGCGGAGCGGATGGTTCGGGCGACATGCGATTCCTGGCAACTCTTGGACAGATTCATGAAAACAAAAAAGGCTGCTGCGATTCGGTGAATCACAGCAGCCCGAAAGTCTAGCGTAAAACCGATTAAGTCAGAACTAGAACGGCTTGATCGTTTCGCCACCGGCACGGGTGATCAGACGGAAGTAGGTCGTCGGATCGATGGATTCCGGAATGGCTTGGGTGTGGCCGTCAGCATAGCTGTGGACAACAACACCGCCCGAGTGATC
>JAGQPK010001199.1 GCA_020426755.1 Planctomycetales bacterium | reverse complement strand
CGTCAGAAGTCAGCTTGCTGAACATGGTATGTCCAGGTAAGGGAGCCGAGTTGCCGGCCGGCTTCGCTGAGAATCACAGCAAAGAGGCCGCAGGGTCGGACGATCGCGCTCAGTTCGCGACAAAGCAAGAGTATCTTGAGCTGTTCGAGAAAGTGCGGAGTGCAACCAAAGCTACCTTGGCAGAATTGTCCGCCGCCGACCTCGATCAGCCCGGACCGGAACAATTTCGCAACATGTTCCCAACCGTCGGGCACCTGTTCGTGTTGATCTCGACGCACGGCATGATGCACGCCGGACAATTCGTGCCCTTGCGCCGCGCGCTGGGTAAACCAGTTCTGATCTAGGTTAAGCCGTCGTTGACGGTCAGGAGCGACTCGACGATGCGACTCCTTCGTGAGCGAGCAAAGAATCGTCCACGATTGAGCAACCTCGCCATGCGGCTTGCCCTGAGATCAGTGTGGCAAGTGCGGCAGCAGGTTCGCTCACCGTTCACGACACAAAAAGTTGATAGCTTCCGACCATTGCCCCTACATCGCCGAGTCCCGTCACAATCGAGAACCCGTCGTTGGCCGCACTTGAGACCCCCAGATAGTACCGGCCGGACTCGCTGAATGTGAAACTCAAGTACGCTTCCCAGATCGAGCCTTCACTGCCATTACCCAACGCGTCATCGACAGACGCCATGAGGTTGCCGCTCTCGTCGAACAGAGTCAGTCGCAAATCCAACAGCGGATCGCTAACATCAAGATCGAATTCCAATATCTGCCCCGCGACGACATCAATCGCGTACAAATCGACATCTCCCGCGAAGTCGAGGGCTGCAGCGATGTTGCCGAGACCGACTAACTCGATTGCCTCGTCGATCTGGTCGTCTCCATCGAACGATGAAGGGACGGCAGAAACCTGCAGTAGGTAGCGACCAACGCTACTCGCGACGTCCTTGTCGCCGCCTGTAAGCACATCGTACGTCGTGTTGCCGAAACCGGCAACCGAGACGTACACGACTTGATCGACGTCAAAGTCATAGGCGAGTGACGGGTAGCTGTCAGCAGTCAATGATGCACTAGTCAATTGTGAGTTGTCGGGTCCTAGCAATGCACTGTCGTTAGCAATTTGAGTTGATTCGTCAAACATCGAATAGAGAGACGAGTAACGAATCGTGGCTCCGTTGAGCGCCTTAACCACGCCACCAACGCTAGAGTTCCCACTGATCAACCAAGCGGTCCCCGCATTACTCTGATAGAAATTGTACGAGACTGGATCAGTGGGGTGACTCGTGACGACATCGACGTTCCAACTGGTTGCATTCGACACGTCGGCGATGTTTGTACGATTGCGCCGATACTCGCTGGCAACACGCACAATGTTAACGCTGTCATGCGTCGTTGATCCTTGTGAATTGAACTCGTTCGTCTTGCCATTATCGACCGACGAAACGTAGGCCTCCAAGACTTCCATCGGACTGCCGCTTGGATTGTGGTAGCTCAGTCCATCCCGCCAGTTGTCGTGGGCGGAGACGCGGTAAAGTACGGCGGTGGAGAAGTTGATCAGGTTAAGGCCATCATCGGACGTCGAGTTGGCGAACTCTGCGTCAACAGCAGTGAAGTGAACGCCGTTTCTAGCGTCAACGACAGTGTCACCGCCGAGGAACGAAATCCCCTCGAAGTATAGTGAAACAGGGAACGTCGACTTCACATTAGTACTACCAGGCTGCCCTTGCACAATCGTTTGTCCGATTCCTTTGCCAATCAGGTTGAGATCAAATCGCGGTGCTGCGTTACCCCAAGAATACTGCCCACTTCCCATCACAAGCGTGGCGTCGTCGAGATGAG
>JAGQPK010001198.1 GCA_020426755.1 Planctomycetales bacterium | reverse complement strand
CCCGAGGACGTGACGCTAGATCGATTATCGGACCGCGTGCACTTATTGGGGCTTGTCGAGCGTCAGCAGCGTCAACTCGAGCGGTTAGCTGAAGTGGATTCGTTCGATCGCTTTCAGGCCCGCGCGATTTCGATGTTGTCCGACGGAGACATGGCCCAAGTCTTCAACGTGACGACAGCTGATGCGAAGACACTCGATCGCTATGGTCGACATACGTTTGGCTGGTCGCTGTTGCTCGCACGTCGCTTGGTCGAAGCTGACGTGCCGCTGGTCCAAGTGAATCTCGGCAACAACGAAACCTGGGACACTCATGGTAACGCATTCCCGAATCTCAAAAACTACCTGTTGCCGCCGATGGACCAAGCCGTGTCGGCGCTGTTGGATGATCTGGTCGAGCGAGACTTGTTGGATTCAACACTGGTCGTGATGGCTGGCGAGTTCGGTCGCACGCCCAAGATTTCGCACTTGCCGCAACATTACGCGTTGCCCGGTCGCGACCATTGGGGCGAAGTTCAGACGGTGTGGCTGGCCGGCGGTGGTGTGCAAGGCGGAGCGGTGGTCGGTGCATCCGACAAGTTCGGCGGCTCACCTACCGACGCGCCACAGACGCCAGAAAACTTCGCTGCCACGATTTATCGAGCACTCGGTTTGCCGCGGCAGGCGATTTGGCGCGATCTGCTCGATCGCCCACTACCGGTCTACCATGGCGAGCCAATTCCTGGCTTAATTTAGTTAACGGTCACCCGCCACTAATTCTCATTCAACGGCTGACTGATCCGTAGATACGAAAACAAATCTCTGATCTCTTGCTCCGACAGCGTGCGGAGCAAGCCTTGTGGCATCAGCGATCGATTGCTCCGTTCCAGGGACTCAAGTTCGCTACGCAGCAAGCTAACGTCGCGCCCGTCCACGTCGCGCAGGACAATTCGTTGCGGATCTTGATCTGTCAGAAACCCACTGACGATGCGACCGTCGGCGGTAATCGCAGTCCACGTTTCAAATCCTTCGCGTATCTCTTTGCTTGGATTGACAACTTGCAAGGCCAGACGTGGCGTGTCGGTGCGCATGTAGGGTGTCAAGTTCGGTCCGACTTGGCCACCTTCGCGAAACAACTGATGACACTTGGCGCAATTGGCGACGAACAGCGCGTGTCCGTTGTACGGGTTGGCATCACCGGTTGCCAGTGCTGCCGAGACACGTTGCAACTCAGCGACATCATCAGTCTGCTGCGATTGCCAGTCGGGCCAGTAGTTTTCTAATCGCGTGCGATCATTGCCCGGTAGATGCAGTTGCAGCATCGCAACGACATCATCCGGAATCTCTCGGGACGTGGCGACTTGTTGGTCGAGCAGTCCGAGTAGTGTGACCGCTCCCTGTCGCCGTGTGGCGAGTGTTCGCGCAGCGGTTGCTCGAACATCTGCCGGCCAGAAGGCATATCGTGTCGAAATAGCTTGTGACACGCGGTCGTCAGTAAAGGCTTGCAGAGCGACCAGCGTTGCCGTGAGCAGTTCAGGGGCTTGTTCGCTACGAACGATCTCCAGCATTGCCGGCAACGCACCTTCGACGCGAGATTCCCCCAGCCAAGTGACCAGGCGAATACGCTCGTCAATAGGCGTCTTTAACGAGCCGACTTGTTGCAGCGCCGTGTCGATAGCCGCCGGCTCGCCCAGTCGCAGTCGCAGCGCGAGCGAAAGTTTGTTGGTGGCGCGAATCGCATGTAGCAGACGATCGGGCAGGGTGCCGATTGATCGTCCTTGAAATGCTTGCTCAAAAGCAGCAACCAATGCGCCACGTTGTTCGTCATCCGGCGCTCGCTCGAGCAACTCAGCGGCCAT
>JAGQPK010001197.1 GCA_020426755.1 Planctomycetales bacterium | reverse complement strand
CGGCACGACGCTTACACTAAGCCTGACCTTCGATCATCGCGTCGTCGACGGCGCACCAGCTGCTCGGTGGCTACAACGCTTGACGGAGTTCATCGCGGCAGGCCATCTCATCTAACCACGAAGGCACGAAGCTCATTCAATCTTCGAGCGAGAGTCACTCATGTTGGGCACAAAGTGGTTGACGTTGTTCCGTCGCTGCCAAAAAGGCGGTTTGCATGAAGTTCGCCGCAAGGCGCTAGCCGCGGTTCTCACGCAATGTGGATGCTCCTTGGCAGTACAAGCCGCCGCTAGCGCGTTGCGGCGAACTAAATCAACTCGCATGATCACACGCGGTGATTTAGGACGATACATAGGGATCGCGTTGTGGGCGTTGGTGTGCGGGCTGTTTATGTCGACTCGTCTAAACGCCCAGTGTCATCTGGCGAGCTTTCGCGTTGACGTTACGATTCCGCTTGGACATCGCTGCATGGGAGTATTGCCGACGAAATCAAAGTCGATCAGAGATCGGCTGTATGCAAACGGCTTTGTGCTACTCAGTAACGAGGCTCCGATTGTGCTCTGCGCACTCGACTGGTGTGAAGTTCGCAACGGTGCCTACGATGCCTGGCGAGATGCGTTGGCAAAAGCGGCCGGGACAACACGCGAGCGAGTTCTCGTATGCTCGCTCCATCAACACGATGCACCAGTGGCAGATCGCGACGCTGCAAAATTGCTACGTGACGTTGGTCTTGGCGGAGAACTCTACGATGAGGCATTTCATGACGATGCAATCCGACGAGTTGCTACGGCCGTCTCGCTCAGTTTGCAAAAGCCAATGATCGTCACTCATCTAGGAATTGGTCAAGCTCGTGTTGAACGAATCGCATCTAACCGACGCATCGTAATGCCTGACGGACGCGTGACGTTCGACCGAGGCAGTCGCAGCGGCGGCGAGGCACTTCATCGTGATGCACCCGAAGGCGAAGTCGATCCGCTGCTGAAGACGATTAGCTTCTGGCAGGATGACGAGCCAGTGCTCGCGTTGCATGCCTACGCGACGCATCCGATGAGTTACTACGGCGCGGGCGAAGTCAGCTCCGATTTTGTCGGGCTCGCTCGCGAAATGAGACAACGTGACGATCTTTCTGTGCAACAGATCTATGTGTCAGGTTGTAGTGGTGACGTGACGGCCGGAAGGTACAACGATGGTACACCCGAGAGTCGACGTGCACTGACTGAACGCTTGCACGCTGCGATGGTAGCCGCATGGCAGCAGACGCAAAAGTTCCCGCTCAGACAGGTCGGTTTTCGTAGCACGCAGGTTGAATTGGAATTTCACCCGGATCCGTCACTTGCGGAAAAGGAACTCGGTTCAGTTCTTACTGACAATACACAGTCAGTGGAAACGCGAATACTTGCCGCAATGGGGCTCGCTAGCCGGCAACGTGTCCGCCGCGGCCAGAAGATTGATTTCCCCTGTATCGACTTCGGTGCAGCCAAAGTGCTGCTCTTTCCCGCCGAGTCCTTCGTCGGGTATCAACTAATGGCACAAGCAATGTGTCCAGATTCCGTCGTCATGTCCATCGGCTACGGTGAGTGTTGGCCCGGCTATATCCCAACCGATGCGGCATTCCGCGATGGTTTTCAAGATAAGTGGCTCTGGGTAGCGCCAGGTTCCGAAGCTCGAATGCGCCGAGCGATCGAAGATGTGTTGTGTGTTAAGGAAGTTGACTGATGGGTGACTCGTGTGGCGATGTGCACCACGAACCAAGACACCAAGTACCAATAGCTGACCTAATCGCGAAACTGCGAGAAGCCGTTGCCGATTCCTTGCATGAACACGACGACCAAGTCGG
>JAGQPK010001196.1 GCA_020426755.1 Planctomycetales bacterium | reverse complement strand
CTCCGGAACGGCACTTGCCGCCATGGCATCCCGGGGTCCTTGTCCGTAACCACCGGTTTGGAAAGCGGTCACGAGATCCGATGAATTGAACTCGCCATCGCCGTTCCAATCTCCCGTTGACCATCCGGCGTTCAGCAGCACACTGTCCTCGTATACCCCCGCTTGAAAGACGACGACGAGATCCGTGCTATTGAATTCGCCATCCAAGTTTGCATCGCCAAACCACGTGCCCATGATTTGTTCGACCCAATACGAGGGAACTACCCGTTCTTTCGATTCTGAAATCTAAACTGAGTGCCATTGGGCGTGGCCCCGGAACACACGCCAATCCTTGGCGCCGTTGCCCGATTAACGTCATCGTCGACGGCAGCAGACGATGATGAATCCAAGCAAACTCAACACGCCGCTGTTCGGCTCAGGCACCTGCGTCGCTTGGCTCTTCTCGTACTCACCGGTTTGCATGGCCACAATCAGGTCGGCCGTGCCAAATCGGTCATCGCCGTTCCAGTCGCCGTCGGACCAACCAGCGTCGACGTCCAGGTTATACTTCCCCACAGCAAAGACTGCGGCCAAATCCGAACTATCGAAGGCTCCATCGCGATTGGCATCGCCAACCTGTAGACGACGAATACTTAGGTCATCGAGTAGCAGCGTGCGATCCCTGTTGGACGACGGGACCGAGAACGTGAACAATTGGAACTCACTCGAGGCTCGAAATGCACGACTCGTATACGGCAGCCAGATCCCATCCCCAGCCGAGAGTTCGTTGTCGACAATCACCTCGCTGTTATTGACTTTCACGGTCAGCAACGTTCCGTCATTGCCACCCACGTTGCCGTTGCGCCGAGCCATCCAATAATCGATCACGTATGCACTGCCAGGATCAAAATCTCCAACCGCTTGCGAGATCGATGAACCCATCCCTGGACTGTTATATGTCTGCAGAAATGCGTGCTGTTGGCCGGTATGCCCGCCAGATCCCCACGGCCCCGGTCCGTTGGCCAAGCCCCAATTATCCGTGCCCGTCCAAATGACCTGCGCAGAAGTCGGCCGGTACAGGAAAGAGCCCGTCGGCACGATGGAGTCCTCGAAGCCGGCGTTCCGAAACTCCTGAGCACGGGTCGTCGAAACGCCAACCAGCAAAACGACTGAGATCAATCCCAACCAGGACGCACAATTAGTCCGCAGCATTGTCCATCTCCTGTCGAAGGCGTCGCGTGACGCTTCAGGAAGTTAAGCGGCGTCGTGAGCTCAATTAGCAAATCAAGCTCGGCCAGACACTCTGCCCGCCTCTTGGTGGCATTAATCTTCATCAATGGAACGAGTATATCCGTCGATGTCGGCGACGCAAAACGCTTTGTGCCGACAAACGTGGGTTGGTAAAGGATCGATCAGTTCAAGATTTGATCAGACCACGGATGCCTCAGATGCGAAACACGCTGCTTCGACAAGTTCCCTGCTTTGACTGCGTCAGCCTGTGTGGTTGCGCGCAGTGCGACCAGGCCGGGCGAAGTCGGTGATCGATCGCTGTCCGAGAGCTATGACGCGAGTACCGACATTGCTACGTGCGCTGCCGACGTGAGCGAAGGCGGAACGGAGAAACTGAAACGCTTCTCAGTTAGCGATGCGAATCCACACGTTTCGTTTCACATCTCGGTATGCTCACGAAACCCGTAACGATGTCATACTGAGGCTACCGGCCAGTAATTCGTCGTTGAACAGTTTGTGATTGGCTGGGTCGTGTTTGAGTCCGAGGATATAGAGTAGCGGAAGATAATGCTCCGGCGTGGGGACGGCTAGCTGCATCGCGCGACCTTGTCTGGCGTAATCAAATAGC
>JAGQPK010001195.1 GCA_020426755.1 Planctomycetales bacterium | reverse complement strand
CGAGCCGAGTTGCGGCCACTTTGTCAATGTTATCGGTGCCGACACCGGCCCGCGCGATCGCGCGCAGTCGTCGGTTCCCTTCCAAGACATCTGCGGTGATTTTGACGCCGGAGCGACAGATCGCGCCATCCGCGTCGGCCAGCGCCGCCCGCAGATCCTCGCCCTTCAGTCCTGTGCGAACTTCGTAAGTGACTCCGGGCGCTGCGTCCAGCATGTCCAAGCCTTCCTGGGAAAGCTTGTCCAGAATCATGATCTTCACCATCGACTGCTACTCTTTCGATATGGGCTGGCGTAAATGAAAGTAATTTGCTGCGATCTCCGACCGCGGCACTAAGCTTGATTCTGCTTCGCGAAGTCCTGCATGAAGTCGCGTAGGGCGACCACACCTTCGCGCGGCATCGCGTTGTAGATCGAGGCGCGAAACCCACCCACGCTACGGTGTCCCTTGAGACTCGTCAGTCGCTGCTGCGAGGCCTCGGCGTTGAACTTCTTTTCAAGCTCTTCGTTCGGCAGGCGGAACGTGACGTTCATTACCGAACGGCACTCGCGCTGAGCGTGTCCCTGATAGAAGCCGTTGCTGCCGTCAATCACGTCGTACAGCATCTTGGCCTTTTCCTGGTTGGTCTTGTACATCGCATCCAAACCACCGATGTCCTTCAGCAGCCACTGTGCGATCAAGTCGACCAAGTAGATCGCAAACGTCGGCGGCGTGTTGTACATCGAATCGCCGTCGACGTGATTCTTGTAGTTCAGGTACCCAGGCAACGACTTGGCGCCGCGCTCGACCAAATCATCTCGAATGATCACGATGGTGACGCCAGCCGGACCTGCATTCTTTTGGGCGCAGGCGTAAATCATTCCGTAGCGGGAAATGTCCAACGGGCGATGGAGAAAATCGGATGACGCGTCGCAAATCAACGGCGCTCCGCCGGCAGCGGGCTCTTCGTGAAATTGAACGCCTTCAATCGTTTCGTTGGATGTGAAGTAGACGTAGGCCGAATCGCTGCCGATCGAGTAATCGGAATCAGCCGGTGTTCGATCGTAGCTGAACTGCTTGCCGTCCCAAGGAACGCGAACTTCGCCTTCCTTCACGGCTTCCGCATAAGCAGCCTTCCCCCAGGCACCCGTCAGCAGATAATCCGCCGGACCAGTCTGGCCACGCAGCAAGTTCATCGGCACCATCGAGAACTGCAGCCGCGAGCCGCCTTGCAAGAACAGCGTCTGGTAACCGTCGGGAATTCCCAACAGTTCCTTCAGATTCTGCTTGGCCGACTCCAAAATCGCCATGAATGGCTTGCCGCGATGGCTGATTTCCAGCACGGAAGCACCAGCTCCCGGCAAACAGAGCATTTCCGCTTGGGCCCGCTCCAGAACCGGCAGCGGCAGGACGGCCGGACCGGCTGAAAAATTGTAGTCACGCATCGGCGAAATCTCGCGCACCGTCATCCGTTTAAATTGTTATGCAACCCCAAGACAACGCTTGGACGACACTCCGCTCGGCCCTCGGGCCCACGGGGAAACTGCCGATTCTATTCATTCGGGGCCCGGTGTAGAAGGACAGTAGTCGCCCGGTTGGCCCACCGCGACAAGAATTCGCAGCATGAATCGCATCTGGCCCGGCAAAACAGCCGGGCCACGCTTGCCCGCAAGCTCGCCTAGCGGCGCGTCCACCCACGGGGATCTTCCACTAATCGAGTGCCACCACTCCCATAGGAACCGCCTCCGACCGCAACCCGCTGCTGCAGAGATGCGATACGTTCCGGTAACCCCGGCTGATAGTTATTCAACGCATAGGCCTGCTGGTAATTGCTGAGGGCCTGAGCATACTCGCCCTGCGTCTCGCG
>JAGQPK010001194.1 GCA_020426755.1 Planctomycetales bacterium | reverse complement strand
AGCGTGCCTGCAGAAACGGAATTGGTGTTCGGCGAAACAACCGAATCGAATCCGTTCGTGCCCGTGGAGCAGATGATGCCGTTCCTGCCCTTCGTCCGCTGCCGCAATGTGGACGAAGCCATCGCCAAGGCGAAGCATTTTGAACATGGCTTCCGCCACACCGCCATTATTCATTCCAACAACGTTCGCAACATGACTGCCATGGGCCGCATCATGGACACCACGCTGTTCGTTAAAAACGGCCCGTGCTTCTCGGCGTTGGGCGTCGGTGGCGAAGGTTACATCAGCTACTCAATTGCCACACCAACTGGCGAAGGCGTCACGACCCCCTTAACGTTCACCCGCGAACGCCGTTGTTCGTTGATTGACGATTTGTGCATCTTGGGAAAGTAACTCGGCCCGTCGAGGCGGTTGTAAATCCTAAGTAAGTCACCTAGCGAAGTCACTGTCTTGTAAGCTGCAGCACGACAACGAGGACCTTTAAGTGTTGATCGGACGTGTCATCGGAACTGCTGTCTCGACCGTCAAACACGCGTCGATGGCTAGGCAAAAGCTGTTGGTGATCCAACCGCTGCTGGCCGATGGCGTGCGTCCCGATGGCGATCCGATCGTGGCAATCGACGCAGTTGGCGCCGGCACTGGACACAAAGTTGTGTTGACCAGTGACGGCAAGTTTGCTCGCGAACTACTGCAGGCCAAGGCCACCCCCGTCCGCTGGTCAGTAATCGGAATTGAAGACGAAAGGTAGATAGTCGGGCCCCGAGCCCGTAGCAAATCCACGATGGATGCGACCCAGATTGAACTGATTGTGCGAGAAGTCATGCGTCAACTCCAGACGCACACGCCGCTCGCGCGCGCCGGTGAAGCGTCACCGTCTGCCAACTCAGCCAATCCGCCGACAGTCCCCTTGGCTGCGGCACAAGCTCGCACCAACGACGCCACAACACTGGTACTCGAACAGCGGCTGATCACGGCGGAGGCATTGCGTGGACGCCTGGATGGGATAACTTGCCTGCAGGTCAGCAACCGTACGATCATCACGCCGCTGGTTAACGATCTGCTGCGTGAGCGCAAAATTCGACTCGAACGTAATGACGCCACGAGCTCAAGTCGCAGCAAAGACAGTGGGCATGCTGCGACAAGCGTGCCACGAAGACGCATCGCGTTGTACTGCGAACCGCTGGGGACAGGTGCAATCTGGCAAGCGTCGACTGTGCATAACGTCGATTGGATCTCGGTGAAAACGACGGCTGACTTGATCAAGCAGATCAACCGTCAGCAGACGACATTGAGTGGCGTGGCCATTACACGCGACTGGGCAAAGCTTCTCTGTGATGCCAACCGCTTGTCACACGTGCGGGCCACCATCGTCTGGTCGACAGCCAGTCTGCAAGTTGCGCTTACACAAATCAATCCAAACCTTTTGGTCATCGATGCCAATCAAACTACTGCGTCCGACGTGGACGCATGGTTGAATTTGGCATTGCAACGATAGCGGGAGCCACCATGCGAATCGCACAGATCGTAGGCAGCGTCACGCTGAATCAAATCCATCCCAGCATGCGTGGCGGCACTTTGAAGATCGCGATTCCGCTGGGCCTGGACGATCTACAAACGGCCGGATCGCCCCAGGCGGAAGATCTCGTGCTGTACGACGAATTCGGCGCCGGCTTGGGAGATCGAGTTCTCCTAAGCGAAGGCGCCGAAGCCGCTCAACCCTTCTTTCCAAATCTCAAGCCGGTCGACGCGTACAACGCCGGCATCTTGGACGAAATCACACTGAACCCCAAATCGCAAAGTTAAAGCCATGGTCAACGTACATAAGATCAAACAAGACATTTGTG
>JAGQPK010001193.1 GCA_020426755.1 Planctomycetales bacterium | reverse complement strand
GTCGACGCTCACCGCCATCACGATTCATTGCTCCGAAGGACACGGGGAACTTGCCATGGACATCGTATCCGAAAGTAATTGAGAACATCATGACGTCACGTTCGTCGCCTTGCACGTTCTCCAGGTTCTTCACGGCGGTTGGCTCGATACGTTCGTCGGCAAAGAACCATTCAAGCTCAGAACACTTCCGCTGTTCTTCGTCCAGTAGATCCTGAATCAGAGTTTGCTGCTGACTATTGAACGTGACCACGCCGTACGTTAGACGCTCGTGCTCCGGCCGGCTGAGGCATCGTTGCATGCGGGTGACCAGGTCGGCAACGATGGCTTCGGCTTCCAGGCGATTTGTGCGACTCTTCCCGCGATCGTAGATCCCGTCGGCGATGTACTTGAGCGTCACGCCGCGCTCGTCTGATACGGCGGATGGAAAAGTCACCAACTGGTTGCCGTAGTAATTCCAATTGGAGAACGCGATTAGCGACTCGTGCCGACTACGGTAGTGCCAGTTGAGCTGCACGGTGGGCAAGCCGGATGCCTGGGCTTCATCGAGAATGCTCTCCAAGTCGCGCTCATGATCTTCTAGTTCATCGTTCTCTTCGTCGTTCTCCGCTCGGCCGAAGAAGTTGGTGGGGGGCAGCTGCTTGGGATCGCCGACAATGATCGTTTGTTTTGCGCGTGCGATAGCTCCGATGGCGTCCCACGTTGTGATCTGTGAGGCTTCGTCGAAAATGACCACATCAAACTGAGATTGGTCGGCTGGCAAATACTGAGCGATCGACAAGGGCGACATGAGCAAGCACGGCGCAAGCTTGCCAAATGTCTGCGGCATCCCACCGATTATCTCGCGTATCGACTTGCTCGGACGTTTCAAACTCATCTGATGTTTCAGGAGGCCCAGTTCGGACTTTCGTGGCACCCCATCACTGGACGGGAGACCGTGCAGGATTGCTTGCTTGGCGTGCGTGGCTGCCGTCTGCCGGGCAAGTTCATCCAGCCGACGGAACTCCACGATCGCGTCTTCATGCTTGAATCGCTGGAAGGCTCGTAATGGTTCACGTCGATCCACGACGGTTGGCAGATACCAGCGAGCATAGGCGAGTTTGAACATTGCCACGGTTTCGTTGGCGGGAAACTCGCTGCTCTCGAGTCCGTTGACCAGGGCACGTAGTCCGAGCGACTCAGCCTTTTTGCGGACGCAATTCCATGTGATCCAATTCCGGATCGCAGTTCTTTTTTCAAGCACGAGTGCTGCTTGACAGGCGGCATCGCGAAGGATGGCGGTGGATTCCTTCGGCACCGGTGGTGTGCGAGCGACATCACTGTAGCCACGCCACGCTACCGTAAACGCCTTTGCCGTCTGCAGGAATGCATTGGACGCTCGAACCAGCGAATGGTTTCCCGACGCGTCCTTGAGTCCAGGTGACAAGGTCCGAGCGACTTCGTTGACATTGCCGTGAGCCTGCCCGACCTCCACGATCGCGTTTCTAGTTTCTCGCAGCAGCTCGAACGCAGCTTCCAGTGTGGGAATATCGGTCTCCCAGCCTCGCCAATATGTCGGCATTGATGCCAAGACGTTTGTATCGAGTGCGGTCCGGATTGCGCGGTGTTCTCGGATGGCTGCGAGATCGGTATCTGGATTAGCTTGGCCGCCGGTTGCGTAGGTCTGCAGTAACCGGGTCACTTTGCGCTTCTTGAACCAGGATAGCGGCCACACGGCCGCAACGGCATCTCGCCATTGGCGATCCATCTCATCCACGGGAACCGTATCACCATCGCCCGTTGGGTATTGGCCGCCGCTGGCGGATGTCGCTATGGCGTGCCGTTGCTTTAGAGCGGCCAACTCTTGCA
>JAGQPK010001192.1 GCA_020426755.1 Planctomycetales bacterium | reverse complement strand
ATTGTGATTGTTGAAGTCTGAAAACCACCGTTCATTCCTCATTCCTCATTCCTCATTCCGAAATCCGAAATCCGAAATCCAGCCGGCGCAAACCGACGCTAACGCGTTGCGGCGAACTGCTTGATCGGACGCTAGCGCGTTGCGGCATCGTCGTCCTACGCCACTAAGTCGAGCAGAATGCCGACGTCGCCGACTTTTGCTGACAGCTCTTTGTCAGCCGAGCTGATGGCCCTTTGCATTTCCGGCACGACGCCCGTCTTGCCGGTTGCTGGATCGCCAAACAAGTACTCGACGACCTGAGCCGGATCGTTGTGGAAGGCCTCGAGAATCGCCTGTTTTTGCGAACTGTCGTGGGCCATGGGATCGGGTTCAGAAGGAAAGTTGAAGCCGAAATGAAATGGCGGAATGAAACCTGGACCGCGATTATTGAACACCGACGTGACCGATTCGCGTATATTCTCGCGCAGGACCTTCAACAACGGCCCAGGCTTCGCCAACAACTTCGAGTCGTCAAACAACGAACTCAACGTTCGATCAAATTCGACCAACGCGGCATCAACTGACGCGACCGCTTCTTCGGGTGCATCGACTTGAGTGGCGTATGTAGGCAGAGCGAGCTGCGGTGGGAGGTTGGTGGCGTCGACTAGCGATTGAGATTCTTGTGACGAGTTTTCCGCAGCGGCCACACTGGCTTCGACGGCTGTTTCTAACACGGAAATCGTCGGCTTAGTTTCGGGGCTGGCGACCATTATCGCGGCGGCTGTCATCACCGACGACGGCGCTGGAGCCGACGATTTCGATTCGTGCGAGCCAACCGTATCGGCCAACGTTCTCATGGCCTGATCCAGCTGGAGCACCTGCTTGCGAACAGTTCGCAGGTCACGCTGCAGATCAGCACCGAGATCGTCAGCAGGCACAGAATTGTCCTGCGACGGATGCGCATCGAGGCGCACCATATTCGGAAATGATGCGATGCCACGGACGTTCATAAGGGACAATGGCTCCACGGACTTGCGGCGTCGCGTCTGTCCCCCACGCCCGCCGCCCGTGTCCGTAGTCTTGAAATAGATCAGAGGAGTTGATACGGAGCAACGACTACGATTCCACTCGGGATCGCCTCAAGTCTGGCGACCCTCGTGCTTATGAATGAATCATAGCTTAGATTCGCCCCGATCAAGCAGCGCGAAAAGATGCGCTGCTAGGAACCAGAGCGTCCCGCAATGCGCATTTGTGCGCGAGCCTGTTCGATTGCTCGATCACGAACCTGCAACAGCTCGTCCGTGTTGACTGGCTGCGACATGGCTTGCTGAAGTTGCTGTTCTGCGGCCGCCGAATCGACTTTATCCGACTTCACGATGCGTCCGGTCAACAGGGTAACTACGTTGTCAGCAACCTGTACGAAGCCACCATCGACGTAGTAACGCGCGGTCGTGCCGTCGGCCGCGCGAATCCGCAATTCACCGAATCCCAAACGGCCAATCATCGGCGAGTGGCCAGGGCCGACGCCGAATTCACCGTCGAACAGTGGGACGACGACAAAACTGGCCGATTGGTCCAGCGCCGTTTCTTCCGGCGTAACGACGATACATTGCAGTTCCGGCATGGCTAACTCTGCCCTGACACAGCTAAAAGACCGAAGATTAGTACGAAGCGAAAATGCAGTCCCAAACTAGTTCATAATCACCACTCAGCTTTGGGGTCCGCCGGCTCGCCGCGGCTTTCGCAGAAAGCACCGCGCTAACTCGTTACGGGCGAACTCCCCAACATCGTGGCTTCGAACACCGCGTTAGGCCTTTGCCTGCATTTTCTTGGCCTGCTCCTCGGCCTGCTCAATTGAACCCACGTAC
>JAGQPK010001191.1 GCA_020426755.1 Planctomycetales bacterium | reverse complement strand
AGCGTGTCTGTCGCATCGAGCGCAGTACGGCGCGGCTCCGATGGGAAGCATCCGCTGCGCGGCGATTCCACAGGAGCGTATCGTCCAACCAGTGCGTGCCCGCTAGCACCTCGGAGATGTGCGGCCGCATGATGCCCGTAATTCGCGCGGCGCGGCCGTAGTGCTGTCGCAGAGCGCGAAGTGTCGGCGTGGCCATCACCGCATCGCCGACCCAATTCGGTAAGAAGATGCCAACGTTAATCGTCTCGACTCCCGTGAATTCGTACGACAAAGGCTCCGCGGTGCTCACGTGAGTTGGAAACTCGATCGAGCTGCGAACCGACGCTAACGCGTTGCGGCGAACTGCGGACTCGTTTCGACGAACTGACAACTCCGTTGGCAGTGACTATAGAAACTCCGGGCTAAACAGAAAATGCCAATACGTTGACAAGTCGAGACACGGATTGTTGCGCGAGATTGGCTTTGACCTATTTCGGCTGCCTGATTACCCTTGAGCTACCCGGACAGGATGCCGGGGTCTCGCTCGGCAAATGCAGGGAACGCTTACGCCATGGGTCGTTACGCCTCGAATCAATTCGCCGTAAACGCCAGTTCAGCGGCGCTCGGATCAACGCACAAACTAAACGTCGCGGTGGTCTCTACGCAGAACGAATGGCATGGCGGAGAAGAACAGGCGGCGCTACTAATCGACGGACTGAACCGTCGCGGGCATACGTGCCATGTCATGGCACGCGAGACTAGCGAATTTGCCAATCGGATGCAGGCGCGTGGCGTGCCGGTGATGACGTTTCGCGGTCGCGGCCAGTTGCCGACGACGATGTGGCAGATGCGACGTCGATTGCAGCTAATTCGCCCGGACGTCATCTTCTACAACGACCCGCATGCACTCACGTACGCTGGGATGGCTGCGTGGGGCCTGTCGATTCCGTTGCGAGTGGCCTCGCGGCGCGTTGATTTTCCCTTGAAAGTTGTCCGACGCTATCGTCGAATGTCCGACGTCGTAGTCTGCGTCTCGCATGCAGTCC
Source organism: Planctomycetales bacterium (assembly GCA_020426755.1). GTDB lineage: Bacteria > Planctomycetota > Planctomycetia > Pirellulales > Pirellulaceae > JAGQPK01. Next base: position 823 of record JAGQPK010001191.1, on the reverse strand, counting down.
GCCAAGTTTGCGTCGATTGTGGGCTGCAAGCAGCCGACTTAGAGGTGGTCCATGACGGCGTCGATCCGCAGCGGATGCAAGGCGGTGATCGACGTCGCGGACGCGAGTCGCTGGGCGTCGCCGACGACACAACGGTTTTGCTGACCGTGGCTAAATTGACCGATCACAAAGGGCATCGCTTCATGATGGAGGCCATGCCGAATATCGTACGAGACTTCCCGCGCCTGCAATGGGCAATCGCCGGCGACGGCCCGTTACATGGACAATTGGAAAAGCAGGCTGCAGCGTTGGGAGTCACGAAGCATGTGAGGTTTCTCGGCTATCGTCATGATGTTCCCGACCTGTTGGCAGCGGCTGATCTAATGATCGTGCCGTCGCATATGGAGGGCCTGTGTAGTTCAATTGTGGATGCGATGCTGGTCGAGGTGCCGATTGTCGCGACACGAGCCGGTGGGATACCCGATCTACTTGATCGGCGCGGAATCCATCAGCCGCCGGTTGGTTGGTTAGTACCGCCGCGCGATGCCGAAGCGCTGGCCAAAGGGGTACGCGATGCGTTGCGGTTCCCCCATGTGACAGCTCGACAGGTCGCTCAAGCCGAAGAACGAGCGCGCCGTGAATTCACGGCCGAACAGATGGTCGAACAAACGCTCCATATTTTTCGCGAGCGACTCGCGCGCCGATTCGTGGCAGCTGCCGCGTAGTTGGCCGACAGGCGCCAGCCGAATGGCACTCAGTTTAGATGTGCGCTGCTGTTCTCCCTCGCGCAATTGACGTTCCACGGTCTTGAAACTCGCAGTACGGGAGGGGGATTCAGGGGGAG
>JAGQPK010001190.1 GCA_020426755.1 Planctomycetales bacterium | reverse complement strand
CTGCTGGATAGCTGGAACAATCTGATTGTCCCCTGGGGCTTCTGCATGCGACCAAACGACGAAATCTGGGTGTGCGGTTCCTCACCAATGCCCTGGCGCGTCGATCCCAATTACCCTAACGCACCGCTCGGCTGCCCTCCGTTCGATCAGATTGTGATGCGTTTCAATCCCGCCGGCCATGTCCTGCAACTGATCTCCTTCCCCAAGGGCGCCGATGGTCGTGAGTTTCCGGGCGACTTAAACTGGGTCCACTGCGTCGCCGAAGATTCTCAAGGCAGCCTTTATCTCGGCGACATCATCGGCAAACGCGCGCAGAAGTTCGTACGACAGCAATCACTAACGGATTGACGAATTGTGCGCGGCTGACACGAGAAACCAGGCCCGAAGTTGACCAGCGACTTCGGGCGGCTGAATCAATCTGGAACGTGGGCTGGCCTTACGAACAGTCGTGATTACTTCTTGTCCAACTGTTCGAACACGGCTTTCATCAGCAGTGGCCACACGAGCGTGGCATCGGCGTGCACTTCAGCAAATCGTCCGCCCTCGGCAGGCGACATGAACTTGCCCCAGCTGACGCCTTCCGAATACGTGCAACCAGACAAGCCGCCCCAATGAACGGGCTCGGGACAAATTCGCACACCGTACTTGAAGCGAGGCGCGTTCAAGTTCGTGCCCACGCGGTGGTTCGTAATGTCATAAAACGGTGCAACTTGCTGAGCCCAGTTGCGCGGCACGCCGCCGCCGATCGTGAGAATTCCTAACTCGTCGGCGCGGCCAATCAGACGGGCGTACTCCAACAGATCGTAGAACGGATTGAACGGCGGGACTTGCTGGAAGACCTGGTCAGGACCGAGTTCTGTGACGTCGGCGCCACCGGTATGCAGCGCTCGATTCATGGCCCAAGTAGCAACGTCGAGTCCCATTTCACTGTCGGTGAAGGCGGGAATGAAAACCGGCACATCGCGTTCATAGGCACTGCGCAGAATGCCGGGACCTTCGTCCATTTCCGCCAATCGCTGCCCTAACGCACGACACAGCCGAGCGGATGACCAAGTGCCGTCTTCGGGCTGATTCTGCTCCAAGACCGACCGCACCAAGCGTTCGACATCGTTCAGATTGCCTTCCATCTCCAACGTGTCGTAGATCCGATTGTACCCCTGCTCGAACAGCACTTCGTCGGATTTCGTAGGGTCGTAGCGATAGTGAGTCAAACCGATCGACTCGGTCAAGCCATGAGCGATCAGAGCCCCCGTTGCCACGACCGCCTGGATCATGCCACGGTCAATCAGATCACAAACCAGTCGCCCTTGCTTGGCGACCGTCATCGCGCCCGAGAGCGTCAACACGACCGTGCATTTCTTTTGCTGTGCCAGTTCCAACAGAATCTCGTACGCCAAGCCTAATTGCCGCCCGCCAAACGCAGTCTTGGACATCCCCATCAACAGATCTGCAAAGCTCGACACCTGATCGAGTGACAAGCTTTCCAGTGGCACTAGCCCATCGTTGCGTCCGTCATGTAACGAGCGACTGTTCATCCCAAAACCTCAACTTCCTTCCAGACACGGCGAACGCCAGGGCTTGAACGCAATGGAGATGCTCCGAACTGCCACCAAGCGACGATCGGAACCACTGCGACGATCGGATTGGATTATGCTCCCAACCGTCCCGATCGGCAAGGCGGTTAGGTCGCGGGGGGAAGTACGTGGTCGGAGTTCGCCGTTGCGCTTTAGCGTCGGTTCCTTCCCAACGCCGATTCAGCCAATGCTGAGACCCGCGGCTAACGCCATGCGACGTTCAACATTCAACATTCAACATTCAACATTCGATATTCGATATTCAGCTATTCTGCA
>JAGQPK010000118.1 GCA_020426755.1 Planctomycetales bacterium | reverse complement strand
ATCGTTTCTTGTTCAGCAGCTGGCACTTGGTCCGTTGTGAGTGGCGTTTGTTCCAGATCGTCGCTCCGGCGAAAGCAACGCCCGTCGCGATACAGCTTCCAAGCTCGGTCGAACGCACATTCGATCAGAGGTTCCCCGCGCGGTGAGTACCAACAGTAGACCCACTGCCGAGTTGCGGCATCGGCTTGTCCTAGTAGTCGCGGTAATTGGTTGCGGCCGTCCACAATCATATTCGCCGGAAGTTCAAGCTGCGCGGCGGCACAAATAGTCGGAAGCACATCTGTCGTGTCGACCAAGTCGTCCGTTACCTGGCCACTTCGGAGCTGGTTCGGCCAACTCACAATCATCGGCACGTGCATGCCGGCATCGGTCGTCGTGCCTTTGCCGCCGATGATCTTGCGGTCAGCGAGCATCGAAACCGTTCCTCGGCCGGTACCGTTATCGCCCAAGAAAACAATCATTGTGTTGTCGCGCAGCTTAAGCCTTTCAAGTTGGTCGACGACGCGTCCGACCAGCTTATCGGTGTAAGTGACCATTTCACCAAAGTGTCGGGGCGCCTTGTTGACCTCTTCGCCAATCGCTTTAGGGTCCCAGTCCGGACTGTCAGGCGTTGGCTGGTAAGGCGTATGCGTCAACAGCATGGAGTAATACAGCATGAACGGCGCATCTCGATGCTTGGCAATGAAATCCAGTGCGGCTTGATTCACCAAGTCGGGGCCGTATTCCCCTTGCGAGTAGTCACGTTCTATCCCATTGATTTCGAGCCCTGGGTTCGCGTAGCGGGGAGGACGACGCAGATGTTGCCACAGCGTGTACTCGTCAAAGCCAAATCTGCGGGGCAGTTCCAGGTCACGGCCCAACTGCCACTTCCCCACCATGCCTGTCGCGTAACCCGCTTCGCGAAACAGATGCGCGAACGTGCGTAGGTTCGGATTCATCTCTCCGAACGCCACATAGTTGCGCACGTTGTATGCGCCAGTCATGAGTTGTAGACGTGTGGGAGTACACAACGGCTGAGCGTACGCCTGCGTGAAGCGAATGCCCGATGCGGCGAGCGCGTCCAAGTGCGGCGTCTGGTACGATTGTCCACCGTTGGCAGCGACCGTTTCATAGCCGAAGTCATCCGCCATGATGACAATTATGTTGGGGCGTTTGTGAACCGTGTCGGCCATGGCGGCGGGCAGCTTAGCCAACAACATTGCCAATAATAGCAACACCACGGTGCCAATGACGTTTCCGAGGCATTGCGAACTCAGGCAATGAGGTTGCCGCGGGAGTGAAAGGATGCGTAACATAAGTGCTCTTTTCGTTTGTTAGACGAGCCAGTTTGCGGGGGGATTTCCGTCATCAAACGCAGCTTGCGAGAAGGCGCGGCCCGCGCGCACATAGTGTTCGGCTGTCTTCACCAAACGCTCTTGTTGCTCTACCGTCGTTTGGCGAACGACCTTCGCGGGCATACCTAGCACCAACGAACCTGGCGGGATGACGGTTCCCTCCGTAACTAAGGCTCCCGCTCCTACGATGCTGCCGGCTCCGATCTTGGCCGCGTTGAGAACGACGGCACGCATGCCGATCATTACGTTATCCTCCAACGTTGCCCCGTGCACGATGGCGGCATGACCCACTGTGACGTTGTCTCCCAGTGTGCAGGGAACGCCGGCGTCTGCGTGGAGGATGGCGCCATCCTGGATATTGGTTGCCTTACCAATCCGGATTGTCTCGGTATCGCCTCGGATAACTGCGTTGAACCAAATACTGCAGTCATCTCCGATCTGCACGTCGCCGAGTACTGTGGCGTTCGGTGCGATGAAGACACGTTCGCCGACCTGCTGCGGCCTGAATTGGGTTTCGAAACCGTCCGGCATGTTGACTCCATCACGATGATTTCGATGTCGGTACCTCGTCACTCACCCGCGACGAGCCAAAACGAGTATAACCGAACGCGTCTAAACCAATGGGGCAGCGCCGCGAGAATTGACGCGTCTGCGCGCCCAGGCGTTGCGACATGCGAAAACTAGGAGAGCGGCTTTTGTCCTGAGGACATTCGAGATGCATCCACTTGTGCTTTCACTTTGTGCGTTACTGCCGATACTGGTCGTCGCGCTGTTGCTGGTCGGGTTGCGTTGGCCCGCCAGTTTGGCCATGCCGATATCGTATGTCACAGCCGTGTTATTAGCGCTATTCGTGTGGTGGGTGCCGGGAACTCAAGTTGCCGCCGCCTCCATCCGCGGGCTGATCATTTCGATCGAGTTGCTGTACATCGTGTTCGGGGCAATACTGTTGCTCAATACTTTGGAAGCCAGCGGCGCGATGAATCAGATTCGCGCCGGCTTCCGTGATATCTCGCCGGATCGGCGCGTGCAAGTGATCATCGTCGCTTGGCTGTTTGGTTCCTTCATCGAAGGAGCCGCGGGCTTCGGAACGCCAGCGGCAATTGCCGTCCCCTTGTTAGTTGGCTTGGGATTTCCTGCGCCGGCGGCCATCGTCGCCGGCATGTTGATTCAAAGCACGCCTGTGTCCTTTGGTGCCGCCGGCACGCCGATTCTAGTTGGCGTCAACTCTGGGCTCAGTAGTGCAGCCAACGTTCAAGCAGTGGCCGCCAGCCAAGGCGGCTGGAACACGTTTCTAGCCGGCATTGGTCTCAAGGTCGCTCTGCTACACACGATTGCCGGTACCCTCGTGCCCTTGGCGGTCGTCACGCTCATGACACGCCACTTCGGGTCGAATCGTTCCTTCCGCGACGGACTTGCCGTTTGGCGTTTCGCACTATTCGCTGCCTTTGCGATGACCATTCCTTACCTGTTAGTTGCCTGGACGTTAGGCCCCGAGTTTCCCTCAATTCTCGGTGGCCTGACTGGACTGGCGATCGTCGTCACGGCGGCCAAACGCCGCTGGTTGTTGCCTCGCAATGCGCAGCCTTGGGATTTTCCCTCGTCGGCGGAATGGCCCGCCTCCTGGCGCTCGCCACTGGCCGATCTTGACTCGGCGCCGCGCGACAACCGTGCGCCCACGGTTCCACAACATTCCGCGTTCTCGGCGTGGCTACCGTATTTGCTAGTTGCGCTGTTGTTAGTGTTGACGCGTTTGAGCCAATTGCCGTTCAAGGCGTGGCTGAGTTCGTTCGCGATTTCCGTCGAATCAATTGCGAATACGACCATTAGCTATACGAGCAAGCCGCTCTACCTGCCCGGCACCGTGTTTATCGTGGTTTCACTGTTGACTTGCTGGTTGCACGGTGTGAGTTGGCAAGCGACGCGGACCAGCTGGTGGAGATCGGTGACCACACTTCGCAAAGCTTCCGTGGCACTGTTGTTCACCGTGCCCATGGTGCAAGTCTTCATCTACACGATGGGTGGCTCCGCAGGGTACGACGAGATGCCAATTGCGCTGGCACGTGGTGTGGAGCGACTCGTCGGACAAGCTTGGCCACTATTTGCGCCGATCGTGGGCGGCATTGGCGCGGCAGTTGCCGGTAGCAATACCATCAGTAACATGATGTTGTCACTGTTCCAGTTCGATGTTGGTCAACGGATCGGAGTCGACCCGACCTGGGTGGTTGCCCTGCAAGCCGTCGGCGGCGCGGCCGGCAATACCATTTGTGTTCACAACGTCGTTGCCGCATCGGCAGTTGTTGGACTTGTCGGGCGCGAAGGCGAGATCATTCGTACGACTGCGCCGTTCTTTCTCTACTACGCGACATTGGCCGGCATCCTGGGAATGTGCCTCGCGTAACTTGATGTATGGATGAGTACTGGATCGGATGCTGAGACTTCAACATTCAACGAGACAATACGGTGACACCACCAAGGGAAACCTGTGGCAAACAGGGAATACAAACCGTATTCCTAAACGCGAGCGAGTGTGCTCTACTCACTCGGGGCTGCGGGGGGCGGTTCTAAAATCAACGCGTATCGCCCCGGCCCGCAGATACTAAACATTCTGGTGACGACAATCTGAAGACTTGACATGGATCGCGATTCCCTGATTTCTGTTGACCGTACGCTTGCGAAACTGACATCGCTCGAACGGCAGGGCAACGATCAAAAAGTCGTTGACCGCTCTCCTGCTGATCGGTTCAAAATGGTTTGGCCGCTGACGATGAGCGTATGGGCATTTAAGGATCCAACTTTTGCTGAATCCAGACTTCAAAGACATATTGTGCGTGTTATCCGACGCGAACGTTGATTTTCTGATAGTCGGTGCGTACGTCCGAAAGATCTCCTCGACGTCCTATCGCTGGAAGACGAGAGTGGTGATTAGCCAGCACGAACAGATGAATACGCGTCGGAATAGGTTGGCCGTTGAGATCAACCTATCTAGCTGGACAACGTCACTTTGAGTTCGCCGTTTTGGCGTTAGCCACGGTTTCCGGCCGAGAACCCAGGCTAACGCCCAGGCGGCGAACTTCGTTGTCGGTACCAAGTCCTCGAAGGAAACTCCAAAGTGACGTAGTCCAGCTAGGAAGCCGCAATGCTGCAAACTCGTAGGAGTTCAGCAACTGCCTCACATATCGTGTCGTTCACCACGCTCGTAAACGACTTGCGCCCGGCCGACCAACAACGGATCGAGCGCGCCGATCTTGGTCAGATCCTTGTTCGTATACGGCAGCTTATGGAGCACGTACCGCATCGCGTTGATGCGAGCGCGTTTCTTGCAGTCGGATTTGAGAACCGTCCAAGGCGATTCGGCCGTATCCGTGTGAAAGAACATCGCCTCCTTCGCTTTGGTGTAATCGTCCCATTTGTCGAGTGATGCCATGTCGATGGGAGAAAGCTTCCACTGCTTGAGCGGATGGTTCTGCCGCTCCTTGAACCGGCGCCGCTGCTCGGCGCGACTCACAGAGAACCAAAACTTGATCAGATGGATGCCACTGCGCACCAAGTTGCGTTCGAACTCGGGAGTCTGTCGCATAAATTCGATGTACTCGTCGTTCGAACAGAAGCCCATCACGTTTTCTACGCCGGCGCGATTGTACCATGAACGATCGAACATCACGATTTCGCCAGCCGTCGGCAGATGTTCGACATAACGCTGGAAGTACCATTGCCCGCGTTCGACTTCACTGGGCTTCTCGAGAGCGACGACGCGAGCACCACGAGGATTGAGATGCTCCATGAACCGCTTGATCGTACCTCCCTTGCCTGCAGCATCGCGGCCTTCGAAGACGATCACCAGCTTTTCGCCGTTCTTCTTCACCCAAGATTGCAGCTTCAGCAGTTCGACCTGCAACCGGTACTTGAGCTTCTCGTAATTCTTGCGTGACAACAGGTTCTTGTACGGATAACCGCCGTCTCGCCAATCGTCGGACAGGACGTCGTCGGCATTGGCGGGGAGTTTGGTGGCAATCAATTCACTGTTCTGCAGCAACGCATTTCGCAACGCCACCGCGTCGTCCGGCGAAACACCGGACATCAGGGCCTCCATGACGCGCGCCAGAGTATCGACGTCGTGTGGCGGGACGGTTCCGACCACGTCGCGGACCGCGTTGATTTTGGCTTCGCGGGCCGCAGTAGAGGCTTGATCCACGACATAGTTCTCGATACCGGCGGGAGTAAGTTTCGGGGAGATATCTCCCTGCGACGCTCGACGGGGTCGCCCGTTAGAACGAGGTGTTGGGGATTTCGCTGCACCCGAAACTTTTTCGCCTTGCTTTTGCGGAGCCTTTGCCATGGTGTTCTCGATCGGAAGAGGCTGGAAATTAGCGGCGACGTCGCGCCGCCAGGGCACTCAATCCTAGGACGGATAGGAGCCATGTGGAAGGTTCTGGCACCGCAGCGACCGCAGGACGCAGGCCGAGTTCGTATCCTCCACCCTGAAATGCCGCCACGAAGTCACCACTGTTGAAACGCAGGTCGCCGTTCCAGTCACCTTCGCCCCAGCTTGCGTCCACGTCCAACTCGAATTTGCCGGTCGTGAAGATTGCGACGAAGTCGCCGCTGTTGAATTCACCATCGAGATTCGCATCGCCGACCCAGGTCTTTTTCAAGTCCACGACCCAGGTGTTGATGTCGTTGATATCGACAACTCCATCGCCGCTTACATCAAACGTCAAGGCGCCACCTTGCGCCACGGCGATGTTGAGCAGGTTGATGTCGGCTTCTGACAACACACCGTCACCGTCGAAATCGCCTTCTAAGGTTGGCGTCGTATCGAGCAACCAAGCAATCGCTGCGTCGAAGAGTGTCAAACCGTCGTCAGTCAAGCTGGCGAAGCCGACGTCTTGAATGGGAAAGTTGACAATGCGGGCCGGTGCCGAAGTTCCATCCGTCAAGATACCGCCGGCGTCAACCGCGGTGATGGCGAATAGCGTGCTCGCGGAAAAGTCTTCTTGGTTGTTGAGTTCACCGTCAACGAAGACGCTGCCGATCGCACCATCCCAAGTGATCAGCACGTGATGCCACTCATCGGAAGTGAAAGCGGTAGTGGTCGCTTCGATCGGCTGTGCGATGTCGGTCGCGCCGTCAGTCAAGTAAATGCCGACGGGGCGGCCATTGCGGTTAGCGCTAAGGTGAGGCCGAACGGGACCGCCATTGCCGTTCCCGTAAAAAAAGTCGACGCGCGGGTCTGACGTATCAAACTCCGGTCCGTAAGTGCCCGAATCGGCGTTGAACCAGAACGAATAGGTGAGCTCGCCGCCAACACGAACGGCGTCTACGGCATCGACCATCTGCGTGCCGTCGACTTCCAGCGAGCCCGCACCGCCAACGCCGGGAGCGACTTCGGTTGGATTCTTGGCCGCGCCTCCAGTGATCAAAGCATCGTAGGCATTGCCGCTGGAGTCTGCCGCGAAGTCCGCATCGTCCACGTCGTTGAAGGACCAATAACCAGCCAGACCGTTGGCATGCGTGGAGACGCCTGTGTTGTACACGTCGAACACTTCACCGCCGGTCAACTTGTTATTGGCATCCACTTGGAACGTGAGAGAACGCTCCCAGATCGCCATCTCATCCATGTAGCCAACAAATGGATTGGTGCCGGTTTGGGTTGTTCCCAAGTGAACTCCCACACCGGAATCGCCCAAGACCACGTCGGTCGCGCCGGGTAGGGTCGCCACCGCCGTGACCCCCGGTGCGACTGAACCCGTAATGTGCGGACGCGGAATTGGGTCGGTCGCGATTTGCACGACGCCACTTAGACCAGCCGCCAACGGGTGATTTGGGTTGATGATGCGCACATCCGTACCGGTGTTCGCCGTGCCGTTTTCGGCGCCCGCTCCCATCGCGAGATTCCCGCCGGCGGTATCGCCGTCCATGATCGCTTCTTCCCAATTCAAAATGGGAACGTTCACACCGGTAAACTTACCTCGAACTGTTCCGGATCCCAGCGTTGAAGAGATTACGATGAGATCGGCTTCTTCACCATCGGCAGTTGTTGCATCGCCACCTGCCAGATATGTGACGTCGTGACCCAAATCCACAGCCAAGTGGTCATACACTAGCGCGTCATCGCCGAATGTTGGGTCGGGATCATTACCCAACATCAGCACTTTGGCCGCATGAATCGGCGATACAAAGGTTGCCAGGCACAACAACGTAAACATGGGAAACGTACGTAGCTTCATCGTAGATTCTCCGCCCACCAGATTAGAAACGATGGGTGTCCTCGCACCGTCATCGGCGCGACGCACACCACCGTGGCGACAGCACTTGGCCGGGCAAGGTAAAACGATGGCGACACGCAGGTCCACCAACCTGCACATTCGCGATAACTTGCCGAGATTGAGTGTAACCGCCCAGACGCCGACGTCAACCAAACGTGATGTCGCAGTTCGGACAGTTTGACATAAGATTTCGCCCCGCTACCAGTCGACTACCGAGCCATCTTCGCGATCGAAGTACCGGGCATTCTCCCAGTCATGTTCGAGATGTGACTTCAACGCTTCCTCGTCGATCTCGATGCCCAGTCCCGGCAGAACTGGCACGTCGACGTAGCCGCCACGGACCCTGAATGGCGTTTTTAGATAGCCGTCACCCAAGTTCACTTGTTCTTGACAGAGAAAGTTCGGAATCGACGCCGCGATCTGAATTCCGGCCGCCAACGAAATCGGTCCCAGAGGATTGTGTGGCGCAATGGATGCGTAGTAGGCCTCGGCCATGCCCGCGATAAGACGTACTTCGCTGATGCCACCGGCGTGACACAGGTCGGGCTGCAGAATGACAGCCGCTTGTTTCTCGAGAATCTCGCGAAAGCCCCATTTCGTGAAGATGCGTTCGCCAGTGGCGATGGGCAGATGAGTGCCGCGCGCGATCTCCGCCATCACATCCACGTTCTGACACTGCACGGGCTCTTCGATGAACATCGGCTGATAAGGTTCAAGCTGTTTGATGAGTAGTTTGGCATTCGGAGGACTGACTGCTCCGTGAAAGTCGATGCCGATGTCGACGTCATCGCCACCGGCTTCACGCAGGGCCGCAAAAGCGTCCGCGGCGCGTGAAATGAAAGCTGGTGAAGCCACGATGCCGGAACGTGTTACGTCGACGACCTTGGCCTTGAATGCCGTGAAGCCTTGGTCCTTCTTTTCTTTCAACAGCGCCGGATTCGCGCCGACGTGCGCGTAGACGCGTACACGTGTGCGCGTCGGGCCGCCCAACAATTCATAAACCGGAACACCCAGCAGCTTACCTTTGATATCCCACAACGCTTGGTCGACGCCACTCAGTGCACTGCTCAGGACCGGACCACCGCGGTAGAACGCATGTCGATAGATCGCTTGCCAATGGTGCATGATGTGACGGGGATCCTTGCCAATTAGATACGATTCGATTTCGCGAATCGCCGCCGCGCACGTGGTGGCTCGCCCTTCGCAGATGGGTTCACCCCAACCTACGATGCCGGCATCGGTATGCACTTTGAGAAACAGCCAACGTGGCTTGACCAACATCGTTTCCAGCTTGGTGATGCGCACCTTGTCGCGCGACGGGGGAAACTCATCGACCGGCGACGTCATCTGTACCGACTTGCGCATGCCGTATTGATCCTTCGGCAGGCGATCTTCTTCGTCCAACGTCTGCGCAACGGCGGCGCGAAACGCTGTGGCGGCGAGCCCCACAGTGGCCGCTGACTGGGTCATGAATTTACGTCGATCTGCTGTACCCACGTTCGAGTCTCCACAATTCAAGGCTTCTATCGAAATGAAACGCGCCGCCTCGGCCGCTCGTGAGTCCGATTTTAAACTGCGGGGAAACCGCCGTGTGGAACGACGTCGTCTAGTTTGACACCGGCCAATTCCGTTGGCCAATCTGTTATGTTCACAACTATGAGCGAACTAGCAGAGATTCCACTACAGCGTGACATGGATGCGACGTTTCCGGCCGAGTTGCAGCGGCTTGTCGAGGCAGGCAAGCGGCGCAGCCGTCAAATCAACTGTTTCGATTTCGTTTCGAGTGACCCTGAACACATCTGGCGTAGTCTGGCTGCGTTGCCGCGCGGGACGTTTTGCGAATGGGGAAGCGGCATCGGGATCATGACCGGCATCGCAAGCTGGCTTGGATACCAGGCCACAGGAATCGAATTGAATGAAGAACTGGCCGCTGCGTCCAGGCAACTGTTAGTTGAACATGAGTTGCACTGTGATATTCGACAGGGGTCGTACTTCGATATTCACGTCGAGGCAGACTATTACTTCGTCTACTGCTGGCCAGGCAAGCAAAATGAAGTGGAGCAGCATTTTCTCGTGAGCACGCCGCCGCAGGCACGATTGCTCATTTGTCATGGTGCGGCGGACTTGCGCTGCAAAGTTCGTTCGAGAACGTAGTTCGCAATGGAGAGGGTTCGGTGGAACGTAACAGTTCGCTGCTCGCGACGCAGTTCGTCGCAAACGGTTAGCGTTGGTTGTCTGTCATTGAGTATCCGGCTGCCGAGAGAACCGCGACGAACGTCTTTTGGCTAATCGGGAGACGGAGAACCGCGGCTGGCGCCTTTCGGCTAACTACTGTGCGACGGCTCTCGTGTTCTTGGCTAACTAATTCCGCGCTTCGTTACGCGTAACGTGCCCTTCGAGCGCCGACGACAGAGCTTTGACTGTGTAGATGCGACCGGTCGGCTCGTTGAAATCCTGTCCACCCTGAGCGGCTTCGAGTCGTTCAGCCATGCGACGACCGTGAGCGGTATTCGACATCGACGTGATCCATTCGTATCCGTTGGGAACTTTGCGAATCAAATCGTTCACGTTGTTCTCGCCTTGCGGCATGCGCGCCAAACGATCCAGACGATCCAGCGAGCCCTCGACGTCGCCGATCTTTTTCAGGAATACCTTGCCAGCCTCGTCGCTCAGTTGGCGAATCAGAAAATCATTGTCAGGCAATGTGCGCTCGAGCACTTCTTTCGCGTTGTCGATCTTCCAGCCCTTGGCCATCAACTGGGACATCACGTGAGTCGCCTGTCCGCGACTGATCACTCCGTCGCGATCGAATCCGGGGGTGCCGTCGAGTACTTTAAATGCGAAGGCTTGCAGGTCCGAGGCCTTAG
>JAGQPK010001189.1 GCA_020426755.1 Planctomycetales bacterium | reverse complement strand
GTGTGCTCTTCCGATCTCTGTTATCTAGCGATGCGAATCAGCTCGCCGCAAGACGCGCGTCGCGGTTCACGCTGTAATCGGAGCCGATCGTCGAGGCAAACCGACGCTAACGCGTTACGGCGAACTACGTGCGTGGTACGGTGAACTGCGAGCGCGGTACCGTAAACTGCGGTTGCGGTGAACTCGTCGTAGTCAAAGTACGGTCGCGCGATTTCCGAGGCTACTAAACTCAGATCCAAACTAGGCCACGATCATGAGCGAACAACTCGCCAGTGAATTCGCTGCCGCGCGTCGGGAGATGTTGGAAGACCAGTTGCGACATCGGGGCATCTCGAATCAGCTCGTGCTCGGCGCCATGGCCCGCGTGCCGCGTGAGCTGTTTGTGCTGGACGAGGTGCGTGACCTCGCCTATGCCGATTGCGCTTTACCAATTCGTGCTGGCCAAACGATTTCACAGCCCTTTACGGTGGCGTTCATGGCCGAGTTGCTCCAGCTAACCGGTCGCGAGCATGTGCTGGAGATTGGTACCGGGTCCGGATACGCGGCGGCAGTCCTGTCGCTGATCGCGCAGCACGTCGACACCGTGGAACGACTCACGATCTTAGCGGCGGATGCTACGGAGCGGCTGGAACGATTGGGCTACACGAACGTGAGCGTACATGAGGGCGACGGCACACTAGGCTGGCCCGCCGCGGCGCCCTACGACGCAATTTCGGTTACGGCAGGTGGTACCACAATGCCGCTGCCCCTCTTTGAGCAGCTCAAGGAGGGCGGTCGGCTAGTGATTCCGCTGCAAAGTGACGGACGTGGCCAACAGATGTGGCGGTTCACGCGTCGCCAGGGGCAGCCCGAGGCCGAATGCCTCGGCAGCTTCAGCTTTGTGCCGCTGATCGGCATACATGGCTGGGATGCGAAGGATTGAATGTGATTGGGGCGCGCGTTTCGGGCACGATGCGCGCATCTGCTGCCCACTATGTTGGCGGTCAGCACATCCTGCGGCACACTGGGCACGCGCCGGACCTGAGTTTTCCCCGTGCATTTTGGGTATTTGAAACGATTCGTTAAATGGCAGCGACCGACAGGGCGTTGGAACGTGAGTTGCAGCGAACATTGGCGGTTCCAATCCTCGTCGCCGCGAATGTGCGATGCACCGTCGCTCGCCCGTTCGGCGACTCAGACCACGCACGAGGTGATCATATGGCAGCCACCCGTCTTAATCGGCTCAACCGAGAGCGTCTGTGCCACGAGCACGGGGCGCTTGATGAGCTGGTCACCACCTTGTACCGAGTCCTCGCCGAACGACATGAGACTCCGCAACGGGTATCCCACTTGTTGTCAGACTTGACCGAACGAGTCGCAGCTCACTTCAAGGATGAGGAGGAAGCAGGACTTTTCGAAGACCTGACCAACCATCTACCTCATCACGCCGAAGAAATCGCGAAACTTGAGGCCGAGCACAAGACGTTGATGGACGAGTTCCTGGCGCTCAACGCCTTAGCAACTGCGGATGGAGAATTCAGCGCTGAGGGATGGAAGGAGCTCGAAGACCGCTTTCGAGCGCTGACGACGTTAATGTGCCATCACGAATCTCGCGAAAATGACCTGCTGGTCACGGCCTACGATGATGACATTGGCAACAAGGACTAGCGTTCTGTGAGAGCTTGGTTCGCGGTTCACCGGAAGGCGGTAGTAGCGGTTACCGCCGCTTCGACCCGACACTCGCGTGTTACGGCGAACCATGCGTATGGTCAGCGCAAAAAAGCGGACCGGCGGCGAGTTTCGGCGTTCGCTACCGGTCCACACACACAGTGAGATGGAGAGGGTCACTGCGGCGCTGTGTTTGGGGGCGCTG
>JAGQPK010001188.1 GCA_020426755.1 Planctomycetales bacterium | reverse complement strand
CACTGGGGGCGAGTGTCGATGCGCTTCCTCGATCGTGTCGACATGCGGCGCCGGCATCAATCGGTAAGAACTGAGATCTAAATGAGTCAGCTTGGGGTTGCTAACGAGTTGATCCCAAGGCAGCGCCGGCCCGGCAGATGCACGTAGTCCACTAGTAGAGGGATCAAAGGGTTGCCAGCGTATCTCTTGCTGTGGCGAAGACGGATCGTTGACCAACTCCATCGTCAGCCAGTCCCAACGCCAGGGACGGTCTGACGGCATGACGCGTCGAAACATCGGCGTTGTTTGGGACACGATGGTCGCAATCGACAGAAATAGGAAAGCGGCGAAGTGGTATCCCCAGGTCCATCGAGCTGTCAGCAGAGCACGACCGACGGTCTGCAATCGTTGGATCATTGGTGCAGCTCCATGAAGATTTCTTCGAGGTTCAGGTCCTCGACATCCACCTCGGCCTGCCAGTCTCCGCGCAGTTGCTCGATCGTGGCAGCAGAGACGTTCGGCATCGAGATCAATGCCGTGCTGCCATCAACTTCAGTGCGAAGTGCTCCGGGCACTTGGAACGAGTCAGGTAGCTGTCGGTTGGAGCGAATCCGCAGTCGTTTGAACTGCTCCTTCAGCGTATCGAGATCTTCGAAGCAGCGAATCTTGCCGTGCTGCAATACCGCGATGTGTGATGCGATGCGTTCCAGGTCTGACGTGATGTGTGTTGAGAACAAGATGGTAGGCCCATACTCGGCGGTCAGCTCCATGATCGAGCGCAGGAATTCGCGTCGCCCGACTGGATCGAGGCTGGCGACCGGCTCGTCGAGTAACAGCAGTTCTGGTCGGTGGCCGATTGCCAGCACGATGGCGAGTTTTTGCAACTGACCTGGCGATAGGACACCGACTTTGTCTGATAGATTGATCGACCAGCGTATTACGAGCTGCGCTACCCACTCGGTATCCCAAGTGTGATAGAAGGCAGACACGTAGGCCAGCAGTTGTTCGACACGCATCCATGGGAACAGTCGAACGTCTTGCGCAACGTATGCGATACGTGATTTCGTTGACGCACTTAGGTCGCCCGATGTGTCGCCCAGCACACTCACGTTGCCCGCTGAAGGTCGCAACAAGCCCAGCAGGCATTTGATCAATGTCGATTTGCCGGAACCATTGGTACCGACGAGTCCCACGATCATGCCTGGTTCGACTCGCAGTTCAACGTCCTGCAGCACCAAGTTTGCACCGAACGATTTAGCCAGTCCCTTGACCTCAAGTGGAATGACGCTCACGGCTTTCGCTCCTTAAGAACGGACTTGAGTACGGCAATAATTTGATCGTCGGTCAAACCGAGTTGTTGACCATGTGTGGCAAGAGTTTCAGCATGCGGTCGCAGTTGTTGGCGTCGATCAGCGACACTGCCCTGCACTGCTTGCGGTCGAATCCGCATGCCAGTTCCGCGCACGCGTTCCAGTAGTCCATCCGCCTCGAGCCGACTGTATGCTTTGGAAATCGTCATCATGTTGACTTCCAGCGTGGCGGCCATCTGACGAACACTTGGCAGCAATTGCCCTGCCGCCAAACGGCCGCTTGCCATCTGGGCCCGCACCTGTTGGATGATCTGCAAGTAGATCGGCACGCCGGATGACGGATGGATTTCGAATTGAATCGCCGGTTTCTGCATTGCACTGAATCGCATGAGTGTATTGCGATAGTAATGCACTTGGGGTGCGCTGTCAAGCGGCAATCGGTATTCGACGCAACAGTTGCTGGTTCGCCGCAACACGCGAGCGTCTGTTTTGACGCAGTGCCGAATCATCCATCGCTACGAACGGACGATGAAAAGAACGCGAAGTACCCCCTCCCGTCAATG
>JAGQPK010001187.1 GCA_020426755.1 Planctomycetales bacterium | reverse complement strand
TGACAAGATCTGTTCGACCTGATGCTGATGCCGCCAAGCCGATTCTGGATCGTGTGCGTCATGCTCCAACTCGGCAGCCGAAAAACCACCGTGGACCACGTCTGCCGCGCGTTGTTCGATGTCCACCGGGACGTGTTGCTGCAGAATTGCTAAGCGAACGTCGGGAGCGCGGCGCAATTCGCCATGATCGGGTTCCAATTCACCGGTCAAGAGTCGCATGAAGGTGGTTTTCCCGGCACCATTGCGGCCCAGGAGGCCAATGCGTTGTCCACGTTCGATTCGGCAACTGACATCGTCCAATAACGGCGGTCCACGAAACCCCATGGATAGAGAATTGACTGTCAGTAAGGCCATATACTTCCCCGAATCCACGTCCGCGAGTAGCGAACGCTGTGTGTGCCGTCATTTTGTGTTCGTCGCAACCCGTTCTTGTGCAACTCGCCGCAATCCGCTGGCGTCGGTTCGAAGCGACGTCCGCCCGGAGGCGAGCATTCACAGGCCGCCAATCGTTCTCACGCCGCTGAGCCAAATGACCGAACCTGATCATGCTCGGCTGCTCCCGAACACGCTGATCGCCGACGGGCGCTAGCCGCGGGTCTCACGCATGATGGATACGTCTTGGCAGGTCAAACCGACGCTAGCGCGTGGCGGCGAACTGAATTACCGCGCAAGATCACGCTCGGTCATTTGGTGCGACGAATTGGGTATTGTGGCGAGAAGCGATCGAATCGGTCAAGGCGTCGCGGCCTCTCCTGACGCTTCAAGTTCCCAACAAACGGCCTGTTGGTCATTGCGAAGCAGCAGGTGGGGCCAGCTCAACGTGGGCACATTCCAGCTAATTCCGTCCAGCGCATCGACGCGGGCCAGTTCTTGAAACGCATTGGGACTGGCTGTCACGACTGCGACGAAGCCACGCTCGCTTTGCACGAGCAGTTTGTCACCAATCCCCAAGAGCTGGCCGAATCCATAGCGTCCCGACTTCCAGTTCAATTTGCCGGTCGATAGATCCACCGAGACCATGATGCCATTGTCGAGGGCATAGATGGTTTGCTCGTGGACAATGGCCGTGGAAAACTTCGTCTTAAGATCGCGGCTGGTCCAACGTTCCTCCACGCTCCAACCTGTCTCTGTGTTTGGCAGGACCTCGAGTAATGCGCCGCCCGTTCCGTAGCCAGTTGTGACGAGCACTTGATGCTCATCGACCAAGACTGGCTGCGAAGCGTAAGTGTCCGTATCGTTAGGCCAGGAGTGGCTCCATAGTAGCTTGCCATCGTCGACCGCAAACGACTCGAGTCGCCCGTCGTAGTACAGGAGGATCTGGGAACCGTCATCAGTATTCCAGAGCTGTGGCGAAGAGTACGACGCCCGCCCCGTGCCGGCTTGCCAGACCAACGATCCATCGTTCAGATCATAGGCTGCCAGCGCTGGTCCTTGTTTCGCGACTGGACAGACGAATACTCGGCTCTGCCAAACTAGTGGCGAGCAGGCAATACCATGCGCAAGGGGTTCGTCCTGAGTAAGATCGGCGCCCCATTGCACGGTGCCATCGCGAACGTCGAGACAGTTGATTCGACCGGTGGCCCCCACTGAGATAACTTGATCGTTCACGACTGCGGGAGTTGACCGCGGCCCTGGCCCGGCGGCGCTCCGTTCGAAACGCAGGGGCTCCGCGTGAGCCCATGCTTCGCCACCGTCGGAAATTCGATAGGCGACCGTGCACTCCAGATCTTCGCGCTGCTCCATGGTATAGGCGATGCCGTTTTGAGTCGCAAAGGAACTCCACGCTGGGCCCACGGCTTTGCGCCACACTTCGCGAGGCGGATGCTGCGACCAATCGTTAAGTTGCCGCGTCG
>JAGQPK010001186.1 GCA_020426755.1 Planctomycetales bacterium | reverse complement strand
ATCCGGACGGTGGAGTCACACTCGCAATGTAAGCACCCTCGGTTAGCGTCAACGTGAAGCGTCCGCCCGTATCTGACTTGGCAATTCGTGCTTGACCTGGCGAACCGCCTTGCGGCGTCCATACCACTTCCGCTCCTGCGACGGCGGCGTAACCAACACCGGTGCGATTCGAAGGCGTTACCACATAACCTTGAATACGAATCTGCACATCGCTGGGGAGCGTGGGTTGTTGTTCGATATCCGGTTGGCGTGACGACACTTTCTCCACGTAGAAATACTTCGTCGGCATTCCCAGTGCGACCGACACTTGCGTGTTCCCGGGACCACGATAGCCGGGCGGCGAGCGGAGTTCGACATCGTATTCACCTTCGGCTAACATCAACGAAAAGTCACCTGTTCGTTGTGATGAAATCTGTCGAGGCCGATCGTTCGATGTTTCGCCGTGACGCCGCCAAAGTAGTTGCGCGTCCCGCACGCCGAACAGACCGGTGGAACTTTGCGGATCTCTGTACACCACGTATCCATGGACCTCAACTGGCTCACCTTCACGACCGTTACTCGGAGGAAGTTCGGGTGGTCGCTGCTCCGGTGTTGTGTCCAGTTTCCTCAGAGTAATCACGGTTTCGTTGTGCGAGCCGATCGCGACGTCGATCCGACTGCCGTTAGGTTGGTAGCCATTCATCTGAGCCAGTGCAACATAGCTGCCTGGCTCGACGAGCGCAAAGCGAACCTCGCCGTGTTGATCTGCCGTTCCCCGTAAGGCTTGGTCAAACGGTTGGTCCTCCCGACGCACCAGCACTGCTGCACCTGGCAGCGGACGCGGCGGTCCCTCAAGGGAATCACGCACCACTCTAGCCAAGAGTACGAGATCATCAGGCTGCTGAGGAACGTCTGGACCGTCGGGCGCTGCATCGTCAGGTGATGCAGGCGCACTCGCGTCCGGAACTAACGTCAACTCAACGACCGTATAACGACCAGGCAGAACGAAAACTGGCGCGCGGTGCGAAGAACGATATCCGCTGGCGACGGCTTCCAGCGCGTAGGCGTTCGGGGCCAGTTCGTGCTGGAATTGTCCCGACGGCGAAAGGGGAATTGCCTCGATGCCTGATTTACCTGGCGTGTTCGTATCGATGTGTAACACGCAGTCTGCTGGGAGCGGCGTATTGGGGACACCGGCGCGCACTCGGACAATGCCCCGAATGCCCTGACCTTCAGGCCGAGGTGTCGGTTGTCGAGTCAGCACGAAGTCGCGTTCAGTTTCGTTGCCGGACGTGATCAGGAGCGGTTCGGGATCGACCAGCGTCTGAAACCCCGGTGCGCTAGCCGACGCGTGCCACGGTCCCTCTTCCAGAATCACTTCATAGCTGCCACGGAGTTGTTGCTCACCTTCGTCGCGTCGCGTAACAACTTTCGTCAGTTGCTGACTGCTGACTTGTCGCAGCGCGATGACGGCTGCGGGAACTCCGACTAACTCACCTTGCGCCGTTCTTTCCCATACGTGACCCTGGAGTCGTCCGATTTGTACGATCGGCAGTTGCGGTGGCTGATGCGCTGGCTCGTCAGTCGTTCGCTTGACGAGCGCAAAATCTTGGATTGACATTCCTTCGCTACGCTGAAGGCTAAATCCTCGACCTTGGTCTTCGTCTTTGTATCCTGCTGCGGTGACTTTGTAAAAGTATTGGCCAGGCACGAGGCTTACCTGGTAGTAGCCTTGATCCTCTGTTTGGATACGGGCCACTATCGCTCCCGCCTGGTTCTTGAATTCAATATCGGCTCCGTCAATCGTACCTAGCAACTTGCCGGCGTCATCCAGAGCGTACACGCGCCCATGCACTCCAGGGCTCACGACCAAAC
>JAGQPK010001185.1 GCA_020426755.1 Planctomycetales bacterium | reverse complement strand
TGCCAAGGCGTCTTCCACGCGCGCTTCGAACACATCGCTCTTGATCACATCCGGATGGCGGTTGGCCGTTTCGATATCCAACTTCTGCGCGAGACCTGCGATTGCCGCCACGTCGGTTGGATCAACCTGGCAATGTTCGGCGAACAATTCATCGTAAGTCTTGCGCTGGAACGGCGGCGTAAAATCGATCGTGTCGTCACCCCACGGCAAGACGAATCCGCGGCCCAACACTTGAATGGCGTTGACAATGATCGCCTCGGTCAACGTCATCATCGTTTCGTAATCGCCAAACGCCTGGTAGACCTCAAGCATCGTGAACTCAGGGTTGTGCCGGGGACTGATGCCTTCGTTGCGATAGACTCGCCCCAGCTCGTATACACGTTCAATGCCGCCGACCAACAGCCGCTTGAGATGCAGTTCGAGCGCGATCCGCAGGAACAATTGAATGTTCAGTGCATTGTGATGCGTGACGAACGGACGAGCGGCTGCACCACCGGCAATCGAATGCAACGTGGGGCCTTCGATTTCGCAGAAGTCTTGTGCGTTGAGCGTATCACGCACTGACTTGACGATCTTGGTGCGATCCAAGAATCGGGGCAGCACGCCATCGGTGTAGGTCAGATCGAGATATCGCATCCGCTGGCGGAGTTCGGGATCGGTGAGACCATGATGCTTTTCGGGCGGCGGAGCAACCGACTTGCACATGATGTGCAGGTTTTCGGCAAAGATCGTGATTTCACCTGTCTTGGTACGGCGCAGGCTACCGTCGACCCCGATGATGTCACCCAAGTCAAAACTGTCGGAGAGCGCCCAGGCCTCATCGCCAACCTGTTTCTTGCCGACGAACAGCTGGATTTGTCCAGTTTGATCGCGAATGTCGATGAACTTCAGCTTGCCCGTGTCGCGGAGTAGCACGATGCGTCCGGTGGCACGCACGCGCGGCCCTTGCATGTCGCCGGGGCCCTGACCAGCCAACCATTCGCGAAAACTGAAGCCCTCGGCTTGCGCGTCAGGATCCGGGATGTCGACGGACCGATCGTCGGCAGTCACGAACTTGACTTCCCCGATCCGCGCGCGGATCTCCTGGATTGCTATTTTGTCATCGAAACGGCAGCCCCACGGATCGAAACCCAGCTCTTTGATCTGGTCCAACTTCTTGCGGCGAGCCAGTTCGAGTGCATCCAAATCGGGTGTCTGTTCGGAGTCCGTCATGACATTCTCTTCGTATAGACGCGGCGGGCCGTTCTACGCGGCAAGGATGCCGCTGCCCAGGATGAGTGTTCTACCGCCAGCCCACAATGCCAACGGGGCCACGCATTCTACGGCGAAATGCGGGGCAGAGAAAGTAGGTCGGGGGAGGGCGGTATTGTCGTTCGCCGCAACGTCGGTTTGTCCCGGTGCGGAGTTTGATTTCGGAACGCTGAGTTCGGATTTCGGATTGAGGAAGTACGAAAAACGCCTGACGGTGCTTTCACTTCAAAAGTCGGAAATCAAAAATCATCATTCATAAATCGTAGCTACCAAGAACCGCGGCTAACGCCGCGCTCGTTCGCCGCAACGCGTTAGCGTCGGTTTGTCCCGGCGCGGAGTCTGATTTCGGATTTTGGATTGAGGAAGTACGACGAACGCCTGACGGTGCATTCACTTCAAAAGTCAGAAATCAAAAATCATCATTCCTCAATCGTAGCCTGCCCAGAACCGCGGCTAACGCCTAATGGGACTCAGTTTAAATTTCCAGCGAGAAAAAACGGGTAGTTCCCCCTCCCGTCGTTGGCCTCCACTTCACGCAGTTCGACACCGGGAGGGGGCAGGGGGAGGGAACCAGATAAGCCTCCGATCACAGTTGACTGTGTC
>JAGQPK010001184.1 GCA_020426755.1 Planctomycetales bacterium | reverse complement strand
GGAACTCGTCCAACGCGAAACTAACCGTAACATGGAACGGGCCGGTGTGCCGGTCGCTCTGTCTGCGGAGATGACCGAGTTGCTGGTGCTGACGTTTCGCGAGTTGCGTGCCGGCAAGACGGCGGACGGCAAGGCGTTAGAGTCATTGTCGACCGTGTTGAGTACGGCGGAGGCGGTGAGCACGGCTTGTGCTGCAGGGATTCATGCCTACTACTATGGCGAAGGCGCTGTACAGCCTCAACATCTTGTGCAACATCTCTTGGGAACGGTACTCAAAGATAATCCTGATGATCTTAAAAAAGTTCGACACTACTTTGACCACGTCGTGAAGAAACGCACAACTCAACATTGGAAGGAGTATTATGACGCGCGAGGTGAACTCGGTTGATGCTGACGACGTCCGAACACGGCGTCTCATCGATCGACTGTGTAACCTCGAGGCCGACGTCGTCTTCTTTCCCGTTCGACATCACAGTCCGGCATGTGCTGCGCTGCTTGCCAATTACATCGATCAATATCGACCCCGCGCGGTGCTGATCGAAGGGCCCAGCGACTTCAATACTTATTTGCATGAACTGCTGCTTGAGCATCAGCTGCCCATCGCGATTTACAGCTACTTTCGCACCGAGGCGGGCACGTCGGGTGCCTATTACCCGTTCTGCGAATATTCGCCAGAATGGTCGGCGATTCGCTCGGCGCAGCAAACCGGAGCACTCACTCGTTTTATCGATTTGCCGTGGACGAACGTCGCGCGTCACGATCGAGCCACGCATCGTTATGCCGACGCCGAACTGCGGCGGGGGCGATATGTGTCGTTGCTTTGCCAACGGATGCAGGTCGAGGACTTTGATGATCTGTGGGACAAAATGGTTGAGTCGGACGCCGATCTCAGTTTGGCCGACTATCTGCTTCGCGTTCACTCGCTGTGCCTGCACATTCGACTCTGGGAAGAGAACGTTAGCGCCGCGGATCAATCACGTGAAGCTTTTATGGCGGACCAGATTCAGCAGACACGAGCGGAAGTGGACGGCAAACTTCTGGTCGTAACAGGCGGCTTTCACTCGAGCGCACTGCTGGCACGCTTAGAAGGATTCGTAGGTGTGGAAATCGAGACACCGGATTCGGCACACAATGAACTTGAACTGACAATTGAATCGGCTGGAATCGCACTCACTACGTACTCGTACGAACGCCTTGACAATCTAACGGGCTACAACGCCGGGATGCCAAGTCCTGGGTTCTACGAACACGCCTGGCGGCAGCGATGCGCGAACCAGACCTATTCGCATGAGCCGCTCCTCAAGTCCCTGGTGGAAGAACTACGCAGCCGCCACCAAGTACTTAGCACGGCCGACTTGATTGCCGTCGAGACTGCAGCGCGTGCGCTGGCCGCGCTGCGTGGACGCCAGCACGTGTGGCGAAGAGACTTGGTTGATGCCGTAACCTCCTCGTTGATCAAGGACGAGTTGGAGTATGGCTGTGCCTCGCCTTTTGTGGATGCGGTGCACGCCGTGTTACGCGGTGGACGTCGCGGTCGACTTGCCGCTGGCACGCGCATGCCGCCGTTGGTGGACGATATTCAACGGCAACTTGGCGACGCTGGGATTGAGCTCGCGCGGGCTGCAGGTGAACTCGAATTGGACTTGCTCGTCTCAGCAGATATGGTGAAGAGCCGACTGCTACACCGCCTTCAGTTGCTGGGCATTGTCGGAATTAGCCAACGCGGCGGCACCGATTTTCTGAATCGCGGCGAATTGACGACGCTGAGTGAGGTTTGGCGGTTGCGATGGAGTCCGGAGTTCGAGTCGACTTGCATAGAAGCATCACGCTACGGGACATCTTTAGTCGAAGCCGCGA